>JALZBG010000200.1 GCA_030947645.1 Vulcanimicrobiota bacterium
GGGGACTACTTTCGCGGGCATTGTACACACTCCCCTCACGTCCGTGATCATGATCTTTAAAATGACACGGGATTAATCGATCATCGTCCCGTTGACGATCTCGAATCTCCATCAGCTTTTTCGTTTCTCAACAACTGCAGCGAGAACCGATTTATGAAGCGCTCGCGCTCCAGGAAGGGGTCTATCTCCCGACCGGCGAATCGCGCCAGGAACTTGCGGGCATCCGCGTCAGCCGGGTGATGCATGCCGATGGGGAACCGATCCATTGAGCTATGCCTTGGAGCGTATGGGCGCCGCCCGGGTAGATGTCTTGCCGGTCGTCAGCCGGGCAAACGTGCGCCGGATGCAGGGCATCGTCAGCCTTGCGGACCTTTTAGCGGCGTACGGTTTAGCGCGAGAGGGCTTGTCTCAAGGCGATGGGCCCGATTCCTGACATGGCGCCCGAAGTCGCTAACCAGGCGAACGGAAAGGTGGCCCGGCCGCTTCGACTGTTTGTGGTGCTTGTCATGATCGTCGCCGGGTTGTGGACGTTGGATTGGTCGCTCGAAAAGACGGAGCTCATGGAATTACGCGACGAAGCTCACCGGCACATTTTTGGACGGGTCGCGTTTGCTCAAGGCCGGCAAGCTGGAACCCGCCGTTGAGTTGCTCCGCCGCGCCCACGCGCTCGAAAGGAAAAAACTCCGGCTATGAGCTCACCTTGGTGGACGCGCTGATGGCCGGCGGAAAGACGGCTGAAGCCGAGTCTCTGCTGGAGGAAGTCCTCGGTCGCGAGTCGAACGATGGTCGGGCAAACTTAACCGCCGCCCGATTAACGGCCGCCAGGGGCAAAATCGCCGAGGCCGAATCCTATTATCATCGCGCCATTTTTGGAGAGTGGCCCGACCAGGCCGATTCACCTCGCAGAGGGGCCAGAATGGAAACTGGTAAATTTCCTGTTAAAGCATGGGCGCAAAGAAGCGCTGCTAGCGGAACTGCTTCCGCTCCAGGGGGAAGCCGGCAACGATGCCGCGCTGCAAAAGCGCATCGCCAGCCTGTTTCTTGTGGCCGGAGCGGCGCAACGAGCCGCCGACGCTTATCGCTCGCTCATCGAGCAGTTTCCCAGGACGCCGATGCGTACTCCGGTCTGGGCGAAGCGGAATTGTCCAGAGGCCAATATCGAGCCGCGGTGGGGGCATTTGTCGCAGCGTTCCGTCACCGGCCCAACGAGTCGGCCGTTCGTCGCCGGATGGAATTCGCCAGCTTAATGGCCGGACTCGACCCAACCCCTCGACAGCTCTCCTCCATGGAGAAATATCGGCGTAGTGAGCATATTCTCGAACGGACGCGAGCCTCTTACGAAAGATGTACCCCCACCCGGATGCAACCGTCCGCGCCGGATAAACTGCCCGCCCGCATCACGAATGAAATGGCGGAGGAAAAATTGGCGCTCGCCGAACAGATGTGGCGGGACCGAATCAAAGCTTGCGGTGTAAGCACCTCGACCGAGGAAGAGCCGCTCCGCCTGATCATGGCGAAGCTGACGCAGTAGACCCGGCAGTGCTCGAGAGCGATCTGCGCGACACGTAATAGCGGGGAACCCGAAGGAGAAGCGTAGCAACTTAAGCTAGCGATTCGGTCTATATCTATATAGGAGAAACACCGAACCAATGATTCCAGCGGACAGCGAGGCAGTTAGAATGCCGAGCTTTGCCATGGTCAACAGCGCCTCATCGGTAAAGGCTAGTCCGGCCACGAAGAGGGACATCGTAAAACCAATTCCCCCAAGCCAGCTAGCTCCGTGAATCTGCCTCCAGGTTACACCTGCCGGTAACGAGGCCGCGCCTGTGCGGACCGCAATCCAGGAGGCAAGCGTAATGCCCGCCGGCTTCCCGAGGAGCAGTCCCAACACCACGCCCAGTGTTATCGGCTGCGAAAGAGTCTCGGCGAAGTCCCCGGTTAGTGCTACTCCGGCATTGGCTAGCGCGAAAACCGGCATGATGAGGAACGTCACCCAGTTGTGGAGCGAATGCTCCATGCGGTGCAGCGGCGGCTGCACCCGCTCACACGCGGTTTCAAGAGCCTCTATGGCGGCCTGCTGCTCCTCGTCGTTCATAACATTCTTCTCGCTTTCGGCGGCACGCTCGAAGTAGTCGAGCACGGCGCGACCGTGCCGCAGAAACGCACGCGGGTGGAGCGTCGTGCGAGCCGGGATCGTGAAAGCCAACACGACTCCCGCAATGGTTGGATGAATCCCGGACTGAAGCACCGCGGCCCAAAGAAGCGCCCCCAAAATCGCGTACGGGAGCGGATGACGAACCCCGAGGCGGTTCGCGGCAAAAAGGACGCCAATGAGGAGAGCGGCAAGCAAAAGTTGGCTCGAGGCGATCTGTGCAGTGTAGAAAACCGCAATTACCAGTACGGCCGCGATATCATCCACAATCGCAAGGGCCGTCAAGAATACCTTTAGGCCCAATGGCACGCGGTCACCCAAGAGCGCCATGACACCAAGCGCAAAGGCGATATCAGTTGCCATTGGGATACCCCATCCGGGAGCGCCCGGCCTGCCGGCGTTTAGCGTCGCATAGAGGAGCGCTGGGACAATCACGCCACCGAGCGCCGCCACAATCGGTAAACCAGCCTGACGCACCGAGGCGAGTTCACCGACGAGCACCTCTCGCTTAATCTCGAGGCCCACGCTAAAGAAGAACACGACCATGAGGAGATCGTTCACCCAGAAGTGGAGGTCGTGGCTGAGCCCGCTTCCCGCAAGACTCACGGTGAAGTTGGTATGCCAGAGTGCGGTGTAGCTGAAGGCCCACGGCGAGTTCGCCCATATCAGCGCCGCTACCGTGCAGACAAGGAGCAGAATGCCACCCGAGGTTTTATTCGCGGCAAAGACCAGGAATGGACGAAGGATCTTGACGTTCGGAGCGGGAGCGATCTCTAACTTGGAGCTCATCGTACGGGTCTCATTAGCCCTTCCTTGCCACAAAGCACGCCCGGCCCGAGATTGAGTCGCAATTCTTCATCATCGTTGGAGCGGTGGCACAGGGCTTCCTGGAAGCCCGACCGTTCCAAAGCTTGAAAAACCTCACCGGGAGCGTAGCAGCGCGTGAGAAACGTCACGTCGGTCCGCTCCCAGTTCCCATTTCGGGCGAATTTTGTGATGAGCGTCCGCCCCAGCAGTGCGTAGCCATCGTACGAGCCCCGGACAAAGTATGCTTCATTGTTTTGGACGATGGAACAGCTCTGTTGCCATTCGCTCTTATAGACCTCCTCAAGGCTAAGGTCGAAAACGAAGACACCTCCCGGCCGTAGGGCATCATAAACGTTGGAGATGACGCACTCCAGATCCTTACTGTCGATCATATAGCTCAGGCTATCGAACGTGCAGAGCGCGCCATCAAACATGGCCGGAAGGCTAAAACTCCGGGCGTCCGCAACCAGAAACTTTGCTTTCGGCACGTCTTCGATGGCATAACGCAGCATTTCTTCGGATGCGTCAATGCCTGTAACTGCAAAGCCCCGGCCGATTAAGTGTTGTGCTATTGTCCCGGTACCACAGCAAACATCCAGGATTCGCGCTCCGGGTATTAAACGCGTAAGAAG
>JALZBG010000201.1 GCA_030947645.1 Vulcanimicrobiota bacterium
ACGAGCCTTGCCACCGTCAATGCATTGCGAAGTTGTCGATCGCGCTGTTCTGAGGCACTCAGTACGTCGTCGAAGATTGCAATCGCCCTAGCTAGGCCCGCTGCGTTGCGAATCACTCCGACATGGGCGTACATCACCTCACGCAGCATGCGCATTGCTCCATCGCCGGTGGATTCCGGCGGCGAAACGATCACCGGTGGCTCGACACGAACCGGGGCCCTGGCAACGGTAAGAGATTCGTTGATGTTTTTTGCAACCCGGGAAGCGTAGACGAGCGCTTCCAGGAGCGAATTGCTGGCAAGCCGATTTGCCCCATGCGCGCCGCTGGCGCTTACTTCGCCGCACGCCCACAGACCCGGCAGGGAGGTGCGGCCCCATCCGTCAACTGCAATGCCGCCCATGTGATAGTGCGCCGCCGGCGCTACCGGAATGGGATCGACACGTGGGTCGACGCCGGCAGCGATGCAGTGGGCAAAGACGGTCGGGAACCTTTGCGGAAAAGCGGCGCCGACGCACCCTCGAGCGTCCAAAAAGCTTTTTCTGCCGTGTTCTTCTTGAGTAAACAACGCCCGCGCAACGACATCGCGTGGCGCGAGCTCCCCGTCACGATGAACCTCGCGCACTAAGCGTTCTCCGCGATCGTTTAGCAACAGCGCCCCTTGGCCCCGCAGCGCTTCGGTCACTAACGGCATCGGGTCGAGTCCTACGTTAAGCGCGGTTGGATGGAACTGTACGA
Source organism: Vulcanimicrobiota bacterium (assembly GCA_030947645.1). GTDB lineage: Bacteria > Vulcanimicrobiota > Vulcanimicrobiia > Vulcanimicrobiales > Vulcanimicrobiaceae > JALZBG01. The sequence continues at coordinate 737 of JALZBG010000201.1, forward strand.
ACTCCATATCTGAAACCACCGCTCCCGCCCGCGCGGCCATCGCTATACCGTCGCCTCGGGCTTCATGTGGATTGGTTGTCCGGGAGTAGAGGGCGGCGAGTCCTCCCGTCGCTAAAATCACCGCAGGCGCAAGACATTGCAATGGCTGACTGCCGCCTGCAGCATGTGCCCACACGCCGTGCGCGCGGCCTTCATGCATCAACAAGTCATCCACGATGGTCTCTTCCAGCACCGTTATCGCCGGATCACGCTGGAGGGCGCCGAGCAGTGTTTTCAAGATCTCCGCACCAGTTGCGTCGCCGCCTGCATGCACGATTCGTTTGCGGTTATGCGCCCCTTCTCGCCCAAGCGCAAGGCCGCCGTCGTCAGTGCGGTCGAAGGCGGCGCCAAGTTGCAGTAGTTCCTCAATGCGGGCCGGCGCATCTCGCGTTAAGACCTCGACTATTGTTTCGTCGGAAATTCCGGCACCGGCGTTTCGCGTATCGAGCGAATGCAGCAACGGCGAATCGTCGGCACCCATTGCCGCAGCGATGCCGCCCTGCGCCCAACCCGTCGCCGATCCACGCCCCAAACGCGTTTTAGTTATGACGGTTACTGCTCGCGGCGATAATTTCAGCGCCGCCATCAGTCCCGCGATACCAGCACCTACAATAATCACGTCGGCTTTGTGGGTAATCGCGCTGTTCAAGCTCGCGATGCTCCGAGAGCCAGCATCCTTTCAACTGCCTTTCGCGCGCGGCGTGCGACGCCAGGGTCGACCGTAACTTCAAACTGCATGGTTTGCAACGAATACAAAATTTTGGGCAGGGTCGTGCGCTTCATGTGAGGGCATAGATTACAGGGGCGAACGAACTCCACATCAGGGTAGTCGATGGCCACGTTATCGCTCATGGAGCATTCGGTAATCATCACCACTCGCGCGGGACGCTGCTCCCCGACATATGCAGACATTGCAGAAGTTGACCCGACAAAATCGGCTTGCGCAAGAACGTCTGGAGGACACTCAGGATGGGCCAGCACGACAATACCCGGATTGTCCGCGCGGTATTCGGCAATCTCTTTTCCAGTAAAACGTTCGTGAACTTCACAATGGCCGTGCCAAGAAACTATTTCAACAGAAGTTTTAGAAGCGACATAGCGGGCCAAATATTCATCGGGAAGGAAAATGACCCGCGGCACTTTGAGCGATTGCACAACGGCCAGAGCGTTGCCGGAAGTGCAGCATATATCCGACTCCGCCTTCACTTCCGCGGAGGTGTTGACGTACGTGACGACGGGCGTGCCGGGATAGCGCTCGCGCATGAGCCGCACGTCCGCCGCCGTGATCGATTCCGCGAGTGAACATCCGGCTTTCAAGTCGGGAACGAGGACCGTCTTATGGGGGCTTACGAGCTTGGCCGTTTCGGCCATGAAATGAACGCCGCATAAAAGGATGACATCGGCGGAAGTCCTTGCCGCGTCGAACGCCAACCCCAGTGAATCTCCGACGATGTCGGCGACGCAGTGAAAGACTTCCGGAGTTTGATAATTGTGCGCCAGGATCACGGCGTTGCGCTCGCGTTTAAGTTGGTTGATTGCAGCTACATAGGGTGCGTACACCGGCCATTCGACTTCGGGAATAATTCGCGAGACGCGCTCGTACATCGGCGCGGTAATCGCTGCAATTTCGGGCGTGTACCGTAGCTCCGGAGCCTGAGGGCTCAAAAGCGGGGAGTCGATAACCATGCGTGCTTTCTAACGTCGGATCAGGCGTTCGCCCTTAATACAACGTAATTACGGCCTCTCGGGGTTGCAGCCTGCTTGCGAGCGGAGGCACGTCACCCGCATTTTCGAACCAAGAGCTCTATGTTCCGGCTTTCTGTGGCCCGCGCGATTCTCGTTGCAATTAGCCTTATGGTCGCCGTCACGTATTACCCGCCGTTCGGAAAAGTCGATTTCTTCGGGAATTGGGGCGGAGGAACGCTGGGGTTCTCGACGGATCGGCTGGCGATGGGGAGCGTCACGAATTACTCGGTTTCACCTTGTACGGCGCGCACTCCAACCGTACCGACATCGATCCCGATGAACTATCGCTGCTTAAGCCGCTAGCCATTGATGCCTCCGCGCCTTCGACCGTCTTGCAACGCTTAGGTTGCGCGACGCGCTTTCAGAAATGCAACATCGCCTGGTGCCGCAACCGTTACCGCTGTTCCTGGAGTTCGCTAGAAACTGCGCCGCTGAGCCTACTAATGGTGGGACTCTTGGTGATAGGTGGGTATGGCCTATGGCCCCGTAGTGATGAGAACCCAAGACTTCTATATCAACAAACAGCTGCTAACCTTATCCTAAAGCCTCTGCGCCCGTTCGCGGTGCGCAACGCGCGCAGCGCGAAGAACCATACGTATGATACCAAGAAGTCGGAGTGCTGCCGATCGCATGATGCGAGCGTTGTGTCTGTGCGACACAGGGGGAATTCATACTGCGGTCCGACGGTATCTGGACACGGTGCAGGATGCCGAGTTGCGCAACCTTCTGCGCGGGAGTCTCAAGGATCTCGATTCCTACTACCGCATGCAGCTCGAACCGGTGCTTACCGCCGGCATCCCGTCGAGCAGCGGTGAAGCCGGCGAATTGCGCAGACTGTTTGCTTCCTTCGTTGCGCAAAACCCCCGCTCACTCGAGCAGCTATCGCCTGCGATGATTGAGGGCGTGTTGCAACAAAGAACGATCGAGGATCCGAACCTAGCTGGCGAGTTCCGCATGCCTTCCCGCAGACGCTATGGGTTCGTGGTCACTGGGCTGTCGGGCGCGCTGTGCACGGTTGTACTCTTTTTCGCGTATGTGCGCTTGAACTCGCAGAACAC
>JALZBG010000017.1 GCA_030947645.1 Vulcanimicrobiota bacterium
GTCATCGTCGCCAACGATGCCACAGTCAAGGGCGGCACGTATTACCCGATGACCGTGAAAAAGCACTTGCGCGCTCAGGAGATCGCCGAACAGAACCACTTGCCCTGTGTGTATTTAGTGGACTCCGGAGGTGCATTCTTACCGCTGCAAGCCGAAGTATTTCCCGATCGCGATCATTTCGGACGCATCTTCTACAACCAGGCGCGCATGTCGGGAAAGAAAATTCCGCAAATTGCTGCCGTGATGGGTTCCTGCACCGCCGGCGGCGCATACGTTCCCGCTATGTCCGACGAGACGGTGATCGTGAAGGGCAACGGTACGATCTTTTTGGGCGGCCCGCCGCTCGTGCAAGCGGCAACCGGAGAAGTCGTAACCGCAGAGGAGCTCGGCGGCGCCAACGTCCACACGCGCATCTCAGGCGTCGCCGATCACTTTGCGAACGATGACTTGCACGCGCTTGGCATCGTCCGGGCCATCGTTGCGAACCTGCACCGGGAACTTCCGCGGCAATGGGACAGTGTTGCGCCACTGCCGCCGGCTTACCCGCAAGAAGAGATGTACGGCATTGTTCCCGCTGATGCTCGCGTTGGTTATGACGTGCGCGAAATTATTGCGCGTCTCGTGGACGGTTCTGAATTTGCGGAGTTCAAAGCGCGATACGGCACAACGCTGGTCACGGGCTTTGCTCGAGTTGAGGGGCACCCGATCGGAATCGTTGCCAACAATGGAATTCTGTTCAGCGAAAGCGCACTCAAAGGGGCGCACTTCATCGAGCTATGCACGCAACGCGGCACCCCACTGTTGTTTCTGCAAAATATTACGGGATTCATGATCGGCAAAGAGTATGAAAATCGCGGCATCGCCAAAGATGGGGCGAAACTCGTTACCGCGGTAGCCTGCGCAGAAGTCCCAAAGTTCACCGTCGTAATCGGCGGGAGCTTTGGCGCGGGTAACTACGGAATGTGCGGGCGCGCCTATGCGCCTCGCCAGTTGTGGATGTGGCCGAATGCACGAATCTCCGTTATGGGCGGTCCGCAAGCCGCCAGCGTGCTCTCCACCGTTAAGGGCGAAATGACACCAGAAGAGAAGGCCGCTTTCGAGCGGCCCATCTTGGATAAATACGAGACTGAGGGCAGCCCCTACTATTCCACCGCTCGCATCTGGGACGATGGGATCATCGATCCACTCGACACGCGCAAAGTGGTCGCTCTGGGATTGCAAGCCGCGGCGCACGCGCCGCAACCACCAACGCAATTTGGCGTGTTTCGCATGTAATGCATGACCTTTCGGATGTGGGAACGCAATTGATTTCACAGCGCGTGAGCAAAGGCTTCGACGTTGAATCGGCTGCTTGTATGGCGGACCTCGGCGCAGAGAAGCTTGCTGCGGCAGAGGCGGGGGAAGTTGCTCTTTCCGAGGACGAACTGGAACGGCTTGCAGAAGTGTACGGGATCGGCCTAAGCGCCTTTTTCGGCGGCCACACAACGCCGATTTCTTATTTGTTCGGCGCTTGAATCGCGCCGCTATCCTCTTAGCGTACGCCGCAATGGTTCTCATCTGGGGAACGACCTGGTTAGGGATCAAGTTTGGTCTGCGTTCTTTACCGCCGGTAACGGGGGTCGGTTTGCGATTCGTCTTGGCGGCCGCGTTTCTCTACGGATGCGCCCTCGCCACCAATACCCCGGTTCGTAGTCGGCAACTGCCGATCCGATTGATCGCGGTTTTGGCGACGTGCATGTTTGGGATCAACTACGTGCTAACGTACATTGCGGAAACGCGACTGCCTTCAGGGCTAGTGGCGGTGCTTTTTGGGACGCTTCCCTTTTTCACATTCGGAATGGGACACGTTCTGGTGCATGAACGCACGACGGTCCAAACCTGGATGGGCGCCTTCGTCGCCTTCTTGGGAGTTGCGGTCATTTCGCTCACCGGCAGCGTTCACGCCTCGCTACCCTATGCGCTGGCGGCGATCGGCGCCGCTGCAATTGCCGGTTTTGCCAATGTGTATCTCAAACGCCATTCCGCTCGCGCACCACTTGAAGTTTTGCCGCCGTCAATGCTGTTGGCGGGCGGCGTTCTGGCCGTCGCCGGATTACTGTTCGAACATGTGGAGGTCCGGCGGGCACTTTCGGTTGGATCGCTCGCGGCGCTGGCGTATCTTGCAGTTTTTGGAAGCGGGATCGCCTTTTTCCTCAATCACTGGCTGCTGCAGCGCGTTGACGCATGGATCGTCGCACTTTCGGCGCTGCTCATCCCCGTGCTCGCGGTTTGCGTGGGAGTGTTGCTGGGCGGCGAGACGTTTGGTGCGCGCGATCTGATCGGGGCTGTCCTGGTCGTCGGCGGCGTGTGGATCGCCTTAAGCCGCCGTGGAGAGGATCTGGTACTTACCTGCGAGGGGTAAAGACACCAAAAAGCGGCGTGACCAACGGCGACTAGTTCAAATCCCCGCGTACCATTCGTAGCCCTGGTCCTCCCAGTACCCGCCGTTGCCTGCAAAGATGTTGGCGAACGAGGCGACGACCTGGATTCGCGCAATCCACTTCGCGCTCTTGTAGCCAAGTTGGGTCGGGATGCGCATGCGCACGGGTGCCCCATGATTCGGGTCGAGCGGTTTGCCGTTGAGATCGAGCGCAAGCAGCGTTTGCGGATGTTGCGCTTGCTGCAGACTCAGACTTTCATAATAAGGCATTCCGTCCGGCGAGCGGTCCATACAATAAAAAACAACATACCGCGCATTGTCCTTTGGCTTTACGGCGGCTAAAATCGACGCAACGGAAACGCCGCTCCATTTTCCGATCGCGCTCCAACCTTCAACGCAGTCGTGGCGGGTGATTTGCGTTTGCATCTGCATCGAACGTAAGCGAGGCAACGTAAACGCTTGCGGCTTCTGGACGGCTCCATCAACCACGAGCCGGTAGGACCGGTATCCTTCACGCTGCAACCGGCGGTACGCATCGTCGCTCGGCGTGTCAAAACCGTTGAGCCGAAAGTCCTTATCGATCGCACTTTCCGGATACAGTTTCGCCATTCCACGCGTGCCGATCAGCGCGTGATTGAGTGGCTCTGCGACGCCGAGAAGGCGATGAAACTGTGCGTTGTCATTCAGCGCTTTGCCGATCGGCGAACAGCCGGCGATCACCGAAGAGAGCGAGCCCGCCAAAAAGATCCGGCGTTTCATATCCCGGTCCCGTCGTGTTCGCCTAGCCGGAACCATCCACTGATCATCGCTCGCATGTTGTTAAACAGACCGGTTGACGCGACAAGAGTCACGTGCGTGAAGATAAAGCCGATGAACAGCACCATGAAGACAAAGTGCCAAAGCCGCGCGAATTGACGGCCGCCGAAGGCGCTCGTCAGCGGCGACGCGATGGCATCGATACCCGGGGAAAGGGCCAACCCCGTAAGGACGATCAACGGAGCAAACCCGAATAACACGACCGTGTAGGCCAATTTTTGCAGCGGGTTATATGTCCCGTGCGGTGGCGGATTTGTGCGCAAGCGCAAGTAATACAATTGGTAAGGAAGCAGTTTCGGAAGATCCTCCCGCCGCAATATCAGTTGGCGTAGATCACCGCGGAGCAAACCGGCGATGATGTACGCCGCCCCGCACAAAATCATAATCCACGAGAAAAAGAGATGCCAGCGCCGGCCATCAGCGAGGTCCTGATACGGTGGAATCGTGATCCACCCGGGGAACCCTCGCGCTTCACGTCCGCCCATGCCGTCATCCGTGTAACCCAGCCATCCCGTGGTGTGAAAAGCGTGTCCCAGCACGGTTGTCACGCCGGATTGGCTTTCGGCCTCTCCGCCGATCGAAAAAACGCGCTTGGCAGGATTGCTTTTGTCCGCAGCATCCAAGTACGGTGCGGCGTTAAAAATCTCCAAACCGCTGCTCACAAGCACCAAGAAAGCAACAAAAAACGCCCAGTGCGTTATCCGCGTCGTCACTGAATGCCGGTAAACCAGCGGTCGTTGCGCCATGGCCATATGCTACCACACAACGCCAGCCTTCGATGTCACCGGCGATACGTTCGAGGCCAGCTTCGCCGCAGCAGAGAATCCATTCGCTCGTGTCCCAAACAGTATTAGGGGTTCAAATGGATGGGAGCGTGGCTCGCGTCCGCTTAATAAGACCGGAGGTTCGCAATGCGTTCAACCAGCAACTGATCGGCGAGCTGACCGAATGTTTCCGCAGCCTCGCTGACGATTCGACGGTGCGCGTGGTCGTGCTGAGCGGCGAGGGCAACACGTTCTGCGGCGGCGCGGACATCAATTGGATGCGGGCTTCGCTCGATTTGTCCAAGGAAGATAACGTCGCGGACGCGCGTTGCATGTCGGATATGTTCCGCACCATCGACCGCTGCCCCAAACCCGTTGTAGCCCAAGTTCACGGCGCGGCATTGGGCGGAGGGGCTGGACTGGTGGCGGTCTGCGACATTGCCATCGCCGAGGGGAATACCCGCTTTGGATTTACGGAAACCAAACTCGGCATTCTTCCCGCGGTGATCTCGCCATTCGTGCTGGCAAAAATCGGCAGTTCCCATGCTCGTGCCCTCTTCTTGAGCGGCGAACGCTTCACTGCACAGCGTGCGCTCGATATTGGGCTCGTGCATGAAATCGCCGCGGAAAAAGGTCTGGAGCACGCCGTCGCGCGAGTGTGCGAAGAATTGCTCACCGCCGCTCCCGGTGCGATTGCTGCCGCGAAGCAGACGATTGCCGACGTTGTGCAAGCCACGTACGAGGAAACGCGAGCCCTTACTGCGGAGATCATCGCGAAGCAACGCACCAGCGCCGAAGGACAAGAGGGCCTGCTGGCGTTTCTCCAACGGCGCAAAGCCGAATGGATCGTTGATTAATCGGCTGCTCATCGCCAATCGCGGTGAAATTGCCGTGCGCGTTGCACGTGCGGCGCGCGAGGCGGGCATCATTCCGCTGGGTATTTACTCACAAGCCGATCAGCACGCATATCACCTGGAATTCATGGAGGACAGCGTCTGCGTGGGGCCCCCTGCGGCTTCCCAGTCATACCTTGACATAGAGCGCATTATCGCCGCAGCCCGTAGCGTATCCGCGGATGCAGTGCACCCGGGGTACGGCTTTTTATCCGAGCGTGCGGAGTTTGCGCAAGCGGTATCGGATGCTGAGCTCGTTTTTGTTGGCCCGAGCCCTGCGGCGATGCGTGCAATGGGTAGCAAAATCGAAGCTAAGCGCCTCGTGCGCGCATCGGGAGTCGCCGTCGTCCCCGGGTACGACGGCGATGATCAGTCCCCGCGGCGACTCAAGCTGGAAGCGCAAGCGATCGGCACGCCAGTCCTGATTAAGGCAAGCGCGGGAGGCGGCGGTCGCGGAATGCGCGTCGTTGACGACCTGTCGCAATTCGAGGAGGCACTTGCAGCGGCGCGGCGCGAAGCGCAAGCTGCATTCGGCAACGACACCGTATTGCTGGAACGGTATCTGCGCCGTCCGCGGCACATCGAAATCCAAATCCTAGCGGACCATTACGGTCACATCGTGCATTTCGGCGAACGCGAGTGTTCGATTCAGCGGCGCCATCAAAAGATTATTGAGGAAGCGCCCTCACCGGCACTCGACGGAAACCTTCGCGGGGAAATGGGCGCCGCCGCGGTGCGCGCCGCGCAGTCGGTCTCGTACACGAACGCGGGCACGGTTGAATTCATGCTCGATGAGGGCGCTTATTACTTCTTAGAGATGAACACGCGCCTGCAGGTCGAGCATCCCGTTACGGAAGCTACTTATGCCGTCGATCTCGTGCAGTGGCAGTTGAAAATTGCGGCGGGAGAACCCCTTACAGTAAGCCAACGCGAAATCGCCCCGCGCGGATGGTCAATGGAAGCGCGTTTGTACGCGGAAGATCCCGCAAACAACATGTTGCCGTCAAGCGGCACAATCACCAGTTGGAAACTGCCGAATGGTCCGGGCGTGCGCGTCGATGCGGGCGTACACGAAGGTAGCGACGTCCCGGTGTACTACGATCCAATGCTTGCGAAGATTATCGTGTGGGGAACCAGCCGGCCCAGCGCGGTGCATCGTTTGGAACGGGCACTGGCGCAGACGAGCGTTGCGGGCGTAGCGACCAACATCCCTTTGCTGCTCTGGATAAGTCGCGACGCCGCCTTTGCTAGCGGAGACACTACCACGCAGTTTTTATCCGAGCGTCTGGACGAAAGCGTTTTCCGCCAGACGGTCGTTTCACAGCAAGGGGTGATGCTCGCGCTGGCAAACGCGCTGGAAACCCAAGAGCGCCCGTGGCGCCTTGGCCGAGTTGGAATCCCTGTTCGCTTCGCGTGCGGCGGCACGGTCGTGCAATTCGAAGCGCACTCCACCGGCAGGCCGTTTCAGTGGGAGATAAGCGGTGATCGCTGCGGCGTACTCGAGATCCAGAAAAACGGCGAACGGTTCTCGATCACCTTCGCTGGAGAGCGCATCACCGGAATTGCCGAAGGCGAGAAATCCACAATCGTCGTGCATCGCGACGGCAAGGTTGAACGCTTCGCGCTGGCCCCGCCGCCGGGGATTGCGTCGGAAACTGAGGGTGCGCACGCCATAGCCGGACGCGTCAGCGCGCCCATGCCGGGTAAGATCATTGCCGTCGCGGTGCAGCAAGGTGCTGCCGTCAAAGAGCATGCGCTCCTGGTTGTGTTGGAGGCCATGAAAATGGAGCACCGCATCGAAGCGCCGGCCGCGGGCAACGTTGCAGCGGTGCTGGTCAAAGAGGGCGATTTCGTTGCGGCCGGAGCCGGGCTCGTGGAAGTCCGATAATGGCGCTGCAATTCCAGAGAACAATCCTGATGGTGCCGGGTTATAACGAACCGCCCGAACACCTAGAAATCATTGCGAAGGGAAAAAATGGAGTACCGGGGTTAGATTCGTACGGCCTGCGAGCACGCACGTTCCCGCAGCAAGACGACTACCTGCGCGACCGCGTCGACCGCTTTAGCGAGTATCTCGAACACTTGCGCGCCGACGGCGTACAGTTTCCTATCGTTACACTCGGATATTCGCTCGGTGGACTGGTCGTGCGTGGGTTCTTGCGCGCCTATCCCGAGCGACGCCATCTGGTCAGCCATACCGTCATGATTGGGGCTCCGAATTGGGGAGTGACCACGCTTTCAATGCCGCACATCACCCGCTTGATGCGCGTTCCGGATAAAGCGATGGGCGACATGGACGTCGCTTCCGAATTTATGCGTTGGCTCAATGGAACCGGAGGGCACTGGAAGCTGGTCCCCGATAAGCGCCACCGGCTTTGGGAGTTAGAGCAAGAGCCGATTGTGGGGCCGCCCGACTCCAAGATGCTTTCAATCGTCGGCCTTGTTCCAGCGCGCGGCGGCGATAACGACGGGCTCGTCTGGGCCGATTCTGCAACGCTGGGTCGGCGCATTGCGGCGCACTATATTTGCGGTCCGCACGCCAACCACATGAACCTCATCGGACACTTCGACATTCTCATAATGATCAGCAAGGGGTTTCTGCGCAACAACAAAGTGTGGCCGTTGACCGTGCAAGCCATCCGCCACTTTGTGGAAACATGAATTGTCATGCAAGCGCAACCCTTTAGGTGGCAGAGCGCCTTTTGTCTAACATGCTGCCGGAACAGGTCAGGATTTGCGAGATGGGCCCGCGCGATGGGCTTCAAAATGAAGACGCCGTCGTCGCGACCGCGGACAAAGTACGCTATATTGACATGCTCTCCGACGCGGGCTTACCGCTCATCGAGACGACGTCGTTTGTCAGTCCGAAAGCCATCCCGCAGTTAAGCGACGCATCGGAAGTGTATCCTGAAATTGCGAAGCGACCCGGCACGCGGTACCTCGTGCTGGTACCGAACTTGAAGGGACTCGAGCGCGCTCGAGCAGCCGGAGTTGACTCCATCGCGGTCTTCACCGCCGCGTCGGAAACATTCACGAAGAAAAATATCAACATGACCATCGCGCAATCGCTGAGCACTTTTTCAGAAGTAGTGCATGCCGCCCGCGGTGCCGCGATGTGGGTACGAGGCTACGTTTCCACCAGCTTTGGATGCCCCTACGAAGGCGCGGTGCCGCCGAGAAAGGTGGTTGAGGTCGCTCGCGCCTTGCACGACATGGGCGTCGATGAGATTTCCATCGGAGACACGATTGGAGTCGGCATTCCAAACCAAGTATTTGAAATTATCGCCGCGCTGCGCGAACATATCCCGATCGAAAAACTGGCTTTGCATCTGCACGATACCCGAGGAACGGCTCTCGCAAACGTCCTGGCCGGACTACAAAGCGGTGTATCCATTTTTGATTCCTCCTCCGGTGGATTGGGCGGCTGTCCGTACGCGCCCGGCGCTTCCGGAAACTTGGGGACAGAGGATTTGCTTTACATGCTCGACCGGACGGGAATCCGGACCGGGGTGGATAGCGGCAAGGTGCGCGCTGCATCCCGCTTCATTGCCGGAGTTCTAGGGCACGGGCTCAGCTCGAAGGTTTTTACCGTGATGGAAATCCAGCCCGCCTGAGTAGGATGCTCCCTCCTACGAAAGCACGCTGAAATCAATCGGCTTACAAACGCCGCTGTTCGAATCTTCCGACGAGCAGGCGGTTAACCCGACAATCAACTCGCAGAGGGCCTCCAAATCGACGAAATCACCAGCGCGGGATTGTGGTTTTCCAACGCTCAAACTTCCGGACGACGACACCTCAACGTTCATGAAAACATTGAACGTCGTAGGTATTCGATCGCTTGTGATGCCGAACGGCTGCAGCGCCGAGGTAAGATTCTCCAAACAACTCGGATGAGGGCCATCGCACCGTCCAAGCAGTTTGAACATTTCTTCGCTGCAGGGCGTTAGAAGAAAATCATGTCTTCCCACCCGGTCCTCGCCAATCCGGAACATGGGATTACTTCTATTTGAGTACAGAATCGCTCCGCTGGTAACGTAGATCGTTTGGTTGTAATCAAACGTTCTGCCGGACGATAACCACTCATCGGTCGCCCCTGCGCAGAAAGCCGCAAGATCCGCCACTTGCTGGCCTTGCGGGTCGATGATCCGCAGGGACTGGCCTTTGCGCAGGACAAAGGCCGTGCCGGTTTGCGGCCCGAGTCTGTTGACCCGGTTAGGTTGCCGCATTTTTTAACCGGCCTCCATTATACGAGACACCGCCGCAGCATATGCGTTGGTACAGCGCCAACCAACTGCACGCCCCGCGCTCCAAGAGCCAGAGCGGCGCTAAAAAAGAGCAAGCCATAGGAAAAACCTGCGCACCGCCATGTCGCCGGCGTCCCATCTCAGCCCCAGCGATCGCCGTCAGCGCACTCAGGACGAGAAGTCTCCAACGCCTCTGCTGGAGGCAGGCGATCAGTCCCGGCACGAGCATGAGAAAGAACAGCAGCCGCAGCGGGCGCGCGAATTCATCGTAAGCTTGGCGCACGCGTTGGCTCCAAAAATGCCGCGCCCGGGGCGGCAAACGTCTGACGAAAACGTCGTCCGCATTGAGTGCTGTTCCGCCAGCGCGCACAATGCCGAGTACCAGTTCAAAGTTTTCGAACAGGACATTCCCGGCATAACCTCCGGCTCCCATGAATGCCGACTTACGCAAGGCAAGAGTTCCGGGCCAATCTCCGCCACTAATGCGGTTGAGAAGGGTTCGGGCAGTGTCGATCGCCGCGTGCCACACCAGGGGCGCGAAGTAATTCGCCGGACGAACTATCTCGGCCGCAGACAAATGTGCGATTACGGCGTGCAGCGTTTCCCTGCAGTAGCGCACGTCATCGTCGGCTACGACGAGCGCCTCGGTCATGGCCTTGCGCACGCCGGTCGTTACGTTGCCTACTTTCTGATTTTCGGTGATGCAATCCCGATCCGGTGGAATATGCGTAACGAAATGCTGCCAAAGTCGGTGGTGCCGTGCAAATGATTCTGGGTTTGAGTTATCGACGACGATAACATCCAGGAGCCGACTCAAATGGAGCAGGTATTGCGAAAGTTCGCCGAGATCGTCATTGGGGTCTTTTCGAAGCGGCAGAATGTATGTTGCGCTTAATCGCTCCATTCCAATCAGGATGGGTGATCGCGGGGCTTAAATGGACAACGCCACGCATCTTCGGTTCTTCGGCCGGAGTACTGGCGCGCTTCAGAACGTTCCCCGAAGTCGGCCACTTCCGCGTTGATATTGCCTTGAAGAAGCAGCTCGCGGCGGCGAATCGTGTCCCGCAGGCGGTCGAACTGTCCTTTCGATCGCAAATTGTCAAACTGATGATGCGCGTTGAACACAAGGGCGGGCCAGCGAAACCGCCGGCTTTTGCGCGGGCTAAGCGGATGAAGTCCGACGACGAAAAACGCTTTGCCGTTGAAGCTAAATGAGAACTTGCGGTCTTGCGGATCCGCACTCACCCGCGGATCCCACGCATGATGCAACCGATCTTCGTCATGCAACCGCTGCAACTGCTTCCAAAGCGCACGTTCGAAACTCAAGACGCTCGCCGGTCGGGAACTCAAGAAGATGGCTACAAATGTCGTGAAATCGCTCTGCATGCGGTCTTGTTCTTGTGAGAAAGTGAACATGTCGCGTGAAAGACCGGCCGTGCTAGCGGCAGTACCCAGTTTTCCGTACATTCCCAGGCGATATTTTCCCGTCGCTACCGATGCTTTCGCCCCTAAGCAAGCAAAATGGTCGTCGTTCACAAACGCGCGAAAAGCTTCATCCACTTCACACGAGTGCGCTCCCGGGGCAAAATATTCGCTGTTTTCGAACGAAGCATGACTGCCGTACGGGTTGCAGATATCTAAAGAGTCGAGCATCGGGGGCCGATCTTGGATTCTCCTTCTTCCTTCGTAACAAGTATGGTGTCTTGAGTCGCGGCGTTTCTTACCCCAACAAAGAACCCAACAAACACGGGCCGCAGTGTGGGTATAGTGGGTGCGTTGGAGCAATGCCGGAAGGACGACCATTTGGATCTTTTGCTCGAAGAGATAACGCGCGAGGCACAACGGGTAGTTGCAACGCCGGCGCATATATTTTTGAAACAACTTTCCGAGGCCACGTTTTCCAACGCGGCCGTTCTCATCGCGCGCGCGGGCAACGATGCAATTGATCTACGCGCCGCGTACAGCGTAAAAACAAATCCGCGACGAGAATTGCTCGATCTTGCGCGTCGTGAGGGTTTTTGCGCCGAGGTGATTAGCGCTCAAGAGTTAGAATGGGCCCAATCCAGGGGGTTCGAGCCGCCAACCATTGTTTACAATGGTCCGCGGCCACTGTCAGACCCACGCTTTCGGGTGCATGTGGCGTTCGCCGATTCGATTGAGGCGTTCGAGGCATACGCCAAAGCGCGGATGTCGACGGTTATCGGCGTGCGGTTGCGTCCACGCGGTACAGTCTCACGTTTCGGAGTGCCCGAAGAGGACTTCGATGAGTTGGTACGGTGCGCCGCGGCCTTGCCCAAAGACCTGGACTTGGGCGTCTCGTTCCACATTCGGCCGGAAGATTTCGCGGGACGAACATGGGGAGAGATCGCGCGCAGCGTTTTGCATTCGGCTATGATGCTCGAGCAACGAACCGGCTGCCCCATCGCCGTGCTCGATCTTGGCGGCGGCTGGACACCCGATTCTTTCCACAACGCTCTGGCGGCTGAGCTGCCTGCCGTATTGCCTGAAATACGACAGGCTTTGCCGCACGTTCGAGAAGTGTTGTTGGAACCCGGTCAAGCTCTTGCGACGCCCTGCGTCGCGCTTTTTTGCCGGGTATTAGAGATTCGCCATCTCAAAGGCGGAGCTACCGATGCGGTCATCGACGGTAGCATTCACGATGCACCGCATATCGACGCGTATGCGCATCGACTATTTGCTAGGGCAGGGGGACTGTTCCAACGCTTGGGACCGGGGAAGGATCGTCTGCTTGGATGCGCCTGCCTTGAGTATGATATCCTCGCGCCAAAAGTGTCGTTACCCCCGATGCTGAAGGTCGGGGACCTTGTTGCGATTGCCGACTGCGGCTCTTACGATTCAAGCATGTCATTCGTCTTCGCCCTCGGCGGTGCGTCGAAAAGCGCCTACTCCTCCTGATATTGAGGGGGAGCAACAGTTCCGCGGCTAAGTACCGTCCAACTCCAATGTTCGAGGAGGGCTAGCGGTGACGCCGAGGACTAAAGCGCAATCCGAAATCACGAAATTGTCAGCCAATGTTTCTAGCTCGGTCGCCCAGCGATTGCGTCGCGTCGCTTTCGAGGGACGGATTAGCGAAAGCTCCATCATTGAACTCGCGCTTTCGAAGCTCTTTACCGAACACCACGACGATGAAATGCTCGTGGAGGTCTTGCAAAAAGGCGGCGCGACGCTGCGTCGCAAGGAACAGGATTTAGGCTAGCCCCAACCTTTTGCAAGCTGATCTCAGAGGTCTGCGTCTAGCTCTACTGGCGCCGATTTCTTTTCCCACGCCTCCGCCAGGCTACGGTCCGTGGGAACAAGTCGCCAGCAATATTGCTGAAGGCATGTACCGCCGGGGTGTTGACGTAACGCTGTTTGCGACGAAGAATTCGCATACGGCGGGGAAGTTGAGTTCGGTCGTCCCCGTGGGCCTCGAACAAGATCGGCGACTGGATGCCGACGTCTTTTCCGCGCTTCACATCGGAGCGTTCTTTGAAGCGGCATCCGGTTTCGATATCATTCACAATAATTTCGACTGGAAACCGATGACGTATGCGTTAGGCTCCGCAGGCCCGCCGATGCTGACCACGATTCACGGCTTCTCCAGCCCGCAAATTTTGGCTGCCTACTATGCCTGCGCGAAACGCAGTTTCTTCTGCTCAATTAGTAACGCAGATCGCGATCCCGGACTCTCATATGTCGGCACAACGTACAACGGCGTAGATTCGAGCGAGTTTACCTTCAACGATAAACCGGGCGATTATCTCGTGTTTCTAGGGCGCTTCCACCCCGAAAAAGGAACCCACCTCGCCATTGAAATTGCAAAACGGAGTGGCGTTCGTTTGAAAATCGCGGCCATTCCGCAGGACGATCGGTACTTTCAAACCTTCGTAGCACCACACATCGACGGGGATCGCGTCCAGTTTCTGGGAGCGGTGCAGCGGGAGGCGCGCAACGAACTGCTCAGTAATGCGCTGGCGCTGATCCACATGACGACGCGCCCGGAGCGGTTCGGCTTGACGATGATAGAAGCCATGTCGTGCGGTACTCCGGTCCTGGGAGCCAATATAGGTTCCGTTCGAGAGATCGTGATCGACGCGCAAACGGGCTTTCTTTGCGATGACGTGCCGTCGGCGGTCGCGCGCGTTCCGCAGCTAGCGGGTCTTGACCGGCACGCGTGTCTGCGACGCGTCGAAAGCGAGTTTACCATCGAGCGAATGGTGGACCGGTACCTCGATGCCTACCGTGCGGTACTCTCGCTCAAAGCACCGCCGCCCCCGACGCCGGCGCAGCTAGCCGCGCGGGCACACGACTGGTGGGATCGCCCGATGGCCTACACTGACATTCCGGAAAGGCCGCCGAGCTTACACGGCGTGGCAGGCTATTAGTGCCAGGATAGTAGCGCCAGCGCGTCCTTCGCTCTGGAGGTACCTTCAACCAGATCGTCCGTGAGCAACGTGAAGTGTCCCATCTTCCGCCGCTCGACGGCGTGTTTTTTTCCGTACATATGGAGCACTATTGCAGGGTCCGACAATAAGGAAGGAACTCCGGTAAGGTGATTACCGTTGCCCTGCCCCAGGATATTCATCATGACTGCTTTGCTAAAGAGTTTGGGCGCTGCCAACGGTAAACCGCAAATCGCCCTAATGTGCTGCTCGTATTGCGAACAGCGCGTTGCGTCAATGGTGTAATGTCCGCTGTTGTGGGGGCGAGGAGCGATCTCGTTCACGAGCAGCTCACCCGCTCCGGTTAGGAAGAATTCCACGCAAAACGTTCCCACAATCGCCAGCCTTATTGCGATGTTTTCCGCGATGTCCGCCGCCTGTGCGGCGATATGATCCGCGATTCGGGCCGGCGCGACGGTCGTCGTCAATATTCCGCGGTCATGCACGTTCTCGGTGACGGGGTAAACGACCACTTCGTTTTTCGCATTTCGCGTACAAACGATTCCCAACTCTTTATCGAATGCAATGTGCTGCTCAAAGATCAGCGGTTGTCCCTTGCCCGCCGAGAAGGCTTCGCCTGCACCGTGGGCGTCCTGAACGACCCATTGCCCCTTGCCGTCATAGCCTCCGACGACGGTCTTTAGCACCGCGGGAAACCCCACATCTTGTTCGGCTGTACGCAGATTCTCGAGATTGCCGACCTCGGCGAAGGGTGCCACGGCAATGCCGCAGTCGCGAACAAATTGCTTTTCTAAGATGCGGTTTTGTGTGATGCGCAGAACGTCGCTGCTCGGAGCGACGTAGTAGCCGGAGCGCTCCAAGTGGTGCACGGCTTCGATCGAAATATTTTCGAACTCATAGGTTACGACGTCCGTTTGCTCGCCCAGTTTTGCTATCGCCACAAGGTCGTCGTACTGCGCCACGATCTGCGCGTCGGATACCTGACCGCAAGGGGAATGCACTCCGGGATCCAGCGTTACCACGTAGTACCCCATGCGCTTGGCATCCAGCGCCATCATGCGCCCGAGTTGGCCGCCTCCTATGACGCCGATCGTTTCGATCACAGCTTGATGCTGAGGACGGCATCACTCATGGCGCGCGCATACTCGGCGAGCCGTGTTTGAAGACCCGAATCCTCCAAGGCGAGAATGCGGGCGGCGAACAATGCGGCGTTTGTTGCATTGCCAATTGCCATCGCGGCGACCGGTACCCCCACCGGCATTTGGGCGATTGAAAGCAGCGAGTCGATGCCCCGTAATGCTTCTGAAAGCACTGGAACACCGATCACCGGCAAAGTGGTTTTCGCGGCAGTCATACCGGGCAGGTGCGCGGCTCCCCCCGCTCCCGCAATGATCACACGTATCCCGCGCTGCGCCGCACTCTGCGCGTAGACGAACATCTCGTCCGGCGTGCGGTGTGCCGAGAGAACCCGCAATTCGAACGGTATCCGAAGTTCGGCAAGAGTGTCTCGCGCGCCCGTCATTGTGCCCATGTCGGAGACGCTGCCCATAATTATGCCGACCCGGGGACGGTTTTGGCCATCGCTCATCGGCATGCGCTTCGAGTAAGCCTTACGTGCAACCTCGGAAGAGCCGGCGCTGCGTTGCGCGAACAGCGGCCGGATGTCACGTTTTGTCCTGGGGATCAATTACTGGCCGCGCAGCAGTGCTATGTATATGTGGTCCAATTTCGACATCGATGAAATACGAAGGGATTTTCAATACATCGCCTCCCTTGGACTACAGGTGGTTCGCTTCTTCTTGTCCTGGGAAGAGTTCCAGCCCAAACCTGACCGCGTCGACGAGCAGCGGCTTTTGAATCTTACACTTTTGATGGACGCACTGCTCGACGAAGGCTTGCGTGCGATGCCGACGTTCTTCACCGGCCACATGAGCGGCGTAAACTGGTTACCGTCGTGGACACTCGACGCGACCACGCCACATGGCCGCTTCCGAACGATCAGCGGAGGAAAGGAAAGTCCCTACGGCATCGGTGACTTTTATACCGGTGCACTGCTGAACGCACAGCGCTTCGCAGTGCGAACCGTCGCCCAATGCGTTCGTGCTCATCCCGCGCTGGAGGCATGGGATTTAGGCAATGAGTTTTCTAATCTGCGTGAGCCGCGCTCACCCGCCGATGCGGCGCAGTGGAGCGTGGCGCTCACCGCTGAGTTGAAGGAAATCTCGCACGCTGATGTGACGGGCGGTATACATGGGGAAGACATTACTCGGGATCGCAACATCCGCCCCTCGTCGATTTGCGCTCCCTGGGCTTACGCGACGATGCACGGATATCCGGTCTACAGCGCGTTTGCGCGCGGCGCCAACGATGCGAACGTCGTGCCGTTCTTGAGCGCGATTACCGCTTCATGCGCCAACAAACCGGTGCTTTTCAGTGAGTGCGGCAATCCCACGTGCCCGCCGGGAACCGTTTCACCGGCGGCCCGCGTTCCGCTGCCGGGCGAAGCGCCGCTCGGCAAGGCACAACTTCCGCGAAACGCAGCGGCGTTCGCATGTTTGAACGAAGAGGAGATGAGCGGATACGCGTATGCGGTAATGGATAAATTACACGAGCAAGGCGCGCTGGGTGGATTGTGGTGGTGCTACGCCGATTACGATCCGGCGTTGCGCGAGAAACCTCCGTTCGATCGGGCGCCTCACGAGTTGACCTTTGGTATCGTCCGTGCCGACGGCTCGCCGAAGCCGGCTGCGCGCGCCTTGGCAAGGTTTGCAAGCGAATTGCGCCAGGTAGTTCCCCATCAACCGGCAATCGTCCGCGAAACTCAATATTACGACGGCTTGCCGCAAACCGTGAGTGCCACCTACGCTCAGTTCTTGGAAGCGCAATGAAGACTCATGCGTAGCGTCATCATTACCGGAGCTTCCGCCGGCATCGGCCGAGCCGTCGCTCTTGCCGCTTCCCGTGCGGGTTATGCAAGCATTCTGGTCGCGCGCCGTCGCGAGTTGCTCCAGACATTGGCCCATGAAATCGCCGCGCAGGGCGGTGTGTGCGAAACGCTTGCGCTCGACATTTGCGACGCACGCTCTGCAAAGCTGATTACAACGGCGGCGCTGCAACGCTTTGGCCGGATCGACATCGTCGTCAACAACGCCGGCGCCGCCGCGCGAGGCCAACTCGCACAACAAGAGGATGGCGCGGTAGAGCAGCAATTTCAAACGCACGTGCTCGCCCCGCTTCGTCTGGTGCGAGAAGCGCTACCGGCTTTGCGCGAATCGCGAGGTCAAATCATTTTCTTTGGTTCGGGTGTCGCACGAGTTCCGGTGCCGGGGCTCGGAGCGTATCCCGCCGCCAAAGCAGCAATTCGAGCAATTGCGACACAATATCGCAGGGAGCTGCGAGGCGATAACGTGGCGGTGACCTACGTCGATCCCGGAGTAGTCGATACGGACTTCATGGTAAACGCCGGCATGAAAGGACCGCCTCGGCGGCTGCGCGCTTCCACCGAGCGGGTGGCGCGAAAAATCGTGCGCGGGTTTTCCTCGCGCCCGAAACGCATTAACGCCGTCCTCTGGCAAACAGCTGCCATCGTCGCTGCGGAATTCATGCCTGGGTTGACGGACTTGATCTTGGCTGAGGTTCCTTCGCTCGCCGGCACTGAGCCCATGGAGCTGCCTGCACCAACGGTGGCCCTGCCCCAGGAAGGCCCTGTCCGGGAGACTGAACCGGTGGGAGAACCAGCCGCTTGGATCCCGTCATTTGAAGTGGCGCTAGAACCGGTGCGCCGGCGTATGGAACGCGTCAAATTGACGCCCGAATTTATTGCCGGAGTCCTGATTCCAAAGAGCACTTTGGAGTTGGGCGAGCTCGCGATGCGCTGGGCCGGAATGCCGAACAAGAACGAACGAGCGGCGCTGCGCGAAGTCTTAGAAGTACTTGCAACATCAGGGTATCTTGAACAAACGGGGGACGATAGGTGGATAGTAGTCCGCGAAGCCGACATTTCATAAAAACCATCACGCTACTCGGCGCGACCTTGTTGACATGGGCGGTAGCACAACCGTCGGCAGATAAAGCGCAGAACGGCATCTTTGCACTTGCGGGCGCGCCGGCGCGAACAAGCGCACGTCTATCGGTGAACAGCAGTAACGCTCGCACAGCGGCGAACCGGATTACACTTCAATTTTACCCGCTGCATGGGGGGCAAGCGATCGCGCAGTTCGATCGAGAGCGCACTAAGTTTGTGCACTTCATCGTCGTCCGCGATGATTTTCGAGAGTATCTTCACCTCCATCCAGAGCGTCAATCAAGCTCGTTTATCACGAGCGTCGCCCTCGCGCAAAACCACCGCTATTACGCCTATGCCGATGTATCGCCGCACGGTATCGGGCAACAAGTATTTCGCTTTACGTTGCAGGGCAATGCGCCGGATCGCAGGCTGCAAGTTTTACTTTCGCCTTCGGCACGCCAAGCGATGGCGGGACCGTACACCGTAATCTTGTCGCAAACACGTCCCCGCGCGCATCAGCCGCTCGCGCTGAGTGCGGCAATCTTGCGGTACGGGCGGCCGGCGAAGGATATCCGCCCCTATCTAGGCGCAGCCGCCCACGTGGTGATCATCGATACTTCCAGTTTGAACTACTTGCACGTTCATCCCGAGAGCCCGCGTGGCGCGACGGCTATGCATGGCACGAACATGACCGCCATGCAGGACCAAGACTTGCCGTCATCCGCAACCGTATCACCGGAGTTAACTTTGCACGTATCGCCGCTACAAAGAAACGCGTATAAGCTGTTTTTAGAATTTCGCGGGGGCAATACCGTTTACACCGCACCCTTCACGCTGATCGCGCGCTAACCGCTAGCCGCACGCGGCGCGCTGACACCGCAGCAAAAAAGACTAGCGTCGCAAGCAGCACAATCGTGGCGCCGCTGGCTGACCGCAAATAATAAGACAAGTACAAACCACCTACGGCGCACGCTGCGCCAAATAGGGCGGAGAGCGCCAACATGCGCGAGAAACGCTGCGTCAACTGATAGGCCGCGGCGGCGGGAGTCACAAGCAAAGCTGCAACCAAAATAATGCCGACCGATTCCAATGAAACAATGATTGTCAGCGCGAGCATGACCAGCAGTACGTACTCCACGAGCCCTGCCCGGATTCCACTTGCTTGCGCAACAACCGGGTCAAAGGACGTATACAGCAGCGCGCGATACAGGAACAAGATCGTTGCGCAAACCAAGGCCGCGAGCACTAATATCATGTACAAATCTGCGCGGCTGACCGACAAAATATCGCCGAACAAAAAGCCTTGCAAATCGACGGCATAGCTGCGCTGGCGGCTCATGAGAAAGATGCCGAGGGCGAATGCTCCGGTGAAAAGGACGCCGATAGTGGTGTCGAGCGAAATCTTGCCTTTGCGGTGAACCAATCCGATTCCCAAAGCGGTCAGTACTGCGACCACTGCGGCGCCGGCATAATAATTTGCGCCGCGCAAATACGCGATCACGATTCCAGCGAAGGATGCATGTGCGATGCCGTCTCCAATAAACGAGAGTTTGCGTAACACAACGTAGGTGCCGATGGTGGAACAGGAAACTCCCACCACGAGCGCGGCAATAAAAGCGCGCACCATGAAATCATATTGAAACGGCGCGACGAGAACGGCCACTACAGCGGCACGCTGGCGTCGGCACGGGAATGTCCGTGGGTGTGCGCATGTTCGCGGATGGCCGCGTAGGCTCCGGACGCCAGGACTTCACCCGGATTTCCATCGGCAAGAACTCGGCGGTCAACGACCATCAACCGGTCGAACCAGTCTTGCGCACGATCCAAATCATGCGTTGTCATAATGACCGGCATCCCGTCAGCAACAAGCCCGCGCACGACCACGCGAAGGTTTTCTTCGGTTTCGGCGTCGACGCCGGTGGTTGGTTCGTCGAGTAACAATAACCGTGAATGCGCGGCGATGGCGCGTGCCACAAAAACGCGTTGTTGCTGCCCCCCGGAAAGTTGTGAGATGTGGCGACTCGCCAAGTCCTCCATGTGCACAGCCTTGAGCGCATCTTGCACCGCGCGGCCGTCCTCGGACGAAAACCGGTTGAACATGCCCAATTTCGCAAAGCGCCCCATTGCTACCACGTCCCATACGCTGGCTGGAAAGGTCCAATCGACGGCCTCAACCTGGGGAACGTACGCAATCGAGCCGGCGGGTAAGCGTTTCGGCGCCATCCCCAACACGTCGAGCTCCCCTTGTGCGGGCGCTAACAACCCTGCGATTGTCTTGAGCAACGTT
>JALZBG010000202.1 GCA_030947645.1 Vulcanimicrobiota bacterium
TTCTCCAGGCGATTGATCACGTCGAGGTTGAAAGTATTCGAGGTCCAGTTGAAGAGCTTCGAGGCATCGTGCAAACGGGCCAGTGCGATCTCGCTTTTGCGCGCCAGTGCCGCGGTGTTCTCGCGCACGATGTTGCCTTGCCTGAGTGCTTCACGGCCCGCGCTGGTCGGCGAAAAGATATTGCGCACCTGGCGCAAACTGGCCGCGATACCGTGACCCACTTGTTTGATTTTCGGAATGACATCCTGCTCAATAAACGGGTTGCGACCGGCTACGAGCCCGAGCGCTTGGGCGGTGTTCGGCTCGGCCGCGGCGGCAGCGTTCATCGCTCTCTGCCGTGCGACTTCCGGCGCGAAGAGGTCGCGCTGATTCTTCTCCGATTCCTGCGCGTTAGCGATTGCCTCGCGAGCATTGGCTTCCGCTTCGCGCTGGCGCGCTTCGTAGTCGCTGCCTCTCTCGCGCATTAACGAGAGGTCTTCGGTTTGTTGACTGAGAAGGTCGCCTTGATTCTCTCCGCGGCGGAGTTTCGGCAATGCGTTGGCACGCGCCGCATTCTCTTCCTCCATCAACCGCCGTTGCTCACTTCGAATCGCTTCGCGTGTCCGCGGACGCTCTGCGATGTTCTTGTCCAGCGCGTCCCAATAAGCGCTCGGGGTAGGCTCTTTGATCAACCCTCCTTCGTAGGCATATTGCGCGATCTCATCGGCGGACAGTGCGCCGTTTGTGTTGGCCAGCCTGCCACCGTAATACTTCTCGACCGCAGCGGTTACATCGTCGTGCTCAGCGGTGCGCGCACCTTTGCGCGGAAGATTTACGCCGCCCTGTTCTTTGGTGAAATCTATGAGGTCGGGGACGCCGACGGGGGAATCCGGGATACTGATGGCGACGCGGCGGCGTGCGCTTTCACGAGCGAGTTGATCGCTCGTTGCCGACGAAGCTTGAACAGGACCGTCCGCGCTTTCGGATGCAGTGGCACTCCTTTGGCCTGTTGGTTCGCTAGGAAGCGGTGCACTGCCTGATGGTTCGGCGGCATAAGTGGTTGGTTTTGCATAATCATTTAGTGCTCGTGGGTCAAGTTCCAGGCCGCGCGCGACGGCGCCTTGCACGGCGGCTGCGGCCGTGGGGAAAAATTCCGCGGGTTTGCTTTTGAATGGATCGTTGATTTTCCAGGGGCCAGTCTCATCGCGCACGATGAACGCGGCGGGCTCGCCATCCTTGTTTAACTGCAGACCGCGCTCGCTTTCGATGGCACGCAACGCCGTGGCCATGGTCTCGTTAGGCACGACCGCGGGAGGCGTAGCAGGTGGTTCACTAACTGCGGTAGTTGCGCCTATCTGCTCGACTTTTTGCGGCTCCGCGATTTGCGGGCTGCTTTCTTTAGCGACTGGTATTGGTTCAATTTCTTGCGCGGCTTTCGCACCTTCGCTGCCAGTTGGCCTTAGACTAACCAGCTGCAGCTGATCGGGCTGGATTTCTTCGACGGGGCTTTGTGTAGCGGCGGCTCTCTCAGCCGCCGGTTGCTGTAAGTCCTTGGGAACTAAATCGGAAAAAGCATCCTCCGGTTTTAGATTAGAAAGACTCGTTGATGCCCCGACAGGTGCCTTGGAGAGGATGTGCTTGCTCAGTACGTGAGAGAAGCCGAGCAATGATCCGAAATTCAGGTCGGCTTCGACGCGTTCCTGTGGCGTGCTTTGTGGGTTATCGTAAACCTTCTTCACCTGTTCAGCCGCCGCGGGAAGATTGCGCGCGGTATCAATGAGGAACGCTGCTGCGATAGGCTTGCCCAACGCCGGGACGATTCCACCAATCGCGCCGGTGGCGGCCATGGCGGGAGTGCCGATGCTTTCCACCAGGTCGTTTATTTTATTCGAGACGCCTTTCGCGATGCCGACAATGGGGGAATCGTCCTTTGATGGCTGATAGCGACCCGCACCGACATTGATCGGCACGTTCGCTTGATCTAGGAAACCGGGCACGGCTTCATCGATGTAACCTTTGATTTCGTCGAGTCCCTTGCCGATGTTCCGCAACGCGGTCTGGCCGGCGCGCTTGTAGTTCCCGGCCCATGCATCGGCGAGCGCGTTGCTCGGCGGAATCAAGTCGTCAAAGTGACCGCCGGCCGGAATCAGGTCATCGAATCCGGTCGGAGCTGTAGCTGTGACGGCTACGCCGCTACTTTGCGGAACGAGATCGTCGAACATCCCATCCATGGTTCACAACCCAGAGGGATCGATATTCATTTGCTGCAATCGCTGCGCCACCGCTGCGGGCGACGCGCCCTTAGCGATGGCAGCACGCGCAGCGGCAAACGCCGCGGAAGCGTTCGGCTGCGCACTTGTCCCGGTGCCGCCGGTCTGTGGCGACGGAATTGGATTGGGGGCTGGTGTCGCTGTGGCAGTTGGCGGCGGAGTCGGCGACAACGAAGGCGTTGGCGTCGCGGTTGGATGAGGCATTAACTGCGCATCGAGCATTGCTTGCGTGACTGGTCTCATCTTGCCGCCGCTCTGCACCATCGTCCCATCGTTCGAGTAGATCGGGTTGCCGTTGGTGTCGAGGTCGGCAAAGCCCTTGGTGTTAATCCAACGCCCGCTCTTATTGCTGGTAGCCGCGTAGGTAAAGCCGGCGTCAGTCATCGTTTTTACCGTGTCCGGCGTGGGAGTGAACGGACTCGCGGCGGCACCGCCAGCACGCCCACCGGGGAAGTAATGCGGTGTGCCTTTACTGTCCCAGAATCCTACTTGGATCTGCTTCCCTGTGCCATCATCGGCCCAGATCGCTGTTTGCGCGTATGGACTGTTGTCGTTGCCGCTCCCGCCGAGCTGGTCTGTCGTTTGCCAAGTGCCGCCGCGTTGCATTTGCCAAACAGTTGTGGGTTTTGCGCCTGGCTCCGGGCCGGTGATTTGGTAGCTATTCGGTCGGAAATTTGCATTGGCCGTGCGCTGCTGCACTTCACTTAGCTGGTTTTGCGTTTCCGCATTTTGGAATTGTTGCTGCGCGGTAGCCTGCGATCGTTTCATGGTATCGAGCAGGTTGGCTTGCACACCATTGGCGATGCCTTGGCGTTCTTTTTGAGGCTTTGTTGTCCAGTCGTTATAGTCCTGAAGGGAAATGCCGCCCTTCTGCGGGCCGAGCGCGACGGCGTGACGCATCAGCGTGTCGTTCATGCCATCGATCGACTGATTTCTTCGGTATTCATCGACGGCTTGGGAAATGGCTTGCGCAGCCTGAAGGCCGCCGAGTTGTGGTTGAAAGGTAGCGTCAAACATAGGTTATCATTTTCATTCGTTAGGCTTATTGGGTTCCATCTTCTCGTTAGGCAGTTGCTTCATGTGTTATCGCCTGCCGTCTCTGCATTTCCTCTTGCAGCGTGCGCCGCGCGCTCGACGGCATCTTATCCCAACGCTCGGGTAAGTCGGGCAAACTGCCGTCAGGCCGTCCCCATAATTCAATCGCCAGATCCCACATCCCAGCAGGCCATGGAGCATCTGTAGGACGTTTAGCTTTTTGCGAATCCAACCCGAGTTCGCGGTGAATCGATACCGCCTTCTGAATCT
>JALZBG010000068.1 GCA_030947645.1 Vulcanimicrobiota bacterium
ATGCACCGGTCGCCGGGGTAACCATCGCAAACGGGGCGATGTACGCGGGCAGCCAATTCGCGGTGTGGCGCATTCCGTACAAGGTTGGAGACCGCATCGCGCGGGGAGCGCCGGAAAAGGTAGCCAGCGTGCGCACCAGCGGAGCCTTCAGCGCTCACGTTACAACGTCTGTTGCCTATTCAAAGGGCGTCCTTTACGCAAGCGTCGGTTCTTCATGCAATGTTTGCGATCCCGAACTCGATGCAACGCGGGCATCAATTCAACAGATTCCGAACAGTACGCAGAGAATGAGCCCAAAGGCCGTTCACATTAGGAACGCCATTGCCTTAGCCGTAAACCCCAACACAGCCTCGGTGTGGGCCGGCGTTGCAGGGCAAGACGAATTGCAGCATGGGCATCCATACGAAATATTCGATGCCGTTACTTTGCATCCGGGCGTTGCTGATTACGGTTGGCCGTATTGCTACGAGAATCGCCGCCAGACCAAAGGCGGACACAGTTGCGCTGATGCGGTTATTCCGCGAGTAATCTTCCCCGCGTACGAAACACCCATCGCTGCGGCGATCTACCCAGCACATCCTACCGGCAAACACGTCTTTGCGCAAAGATACTGGGGAGGCGCTTTCGTTTCGCTGCACGGGTCATGGCATCAGCCGCTTGTTCCACCACGCGTCGCCTTCGTCTCAATGCACGGTGACGCTCCGGCAAAGACGGTGAATTGGTCGGATCCGAACGTGCAATGGTCGGAGTTCGTGGGTGGTTACCAAGGCAGTTCCAAAGTGCGCAGCGGTCGTCCCAGCGGTGTAGCAATAGGTCCGCAAGGCGACGTATTTCTGTCCGATGACGACAACGGAAATATCTATCGCATCCGCGCGGTGCCTTCCACTGTGTCACCCTGAGCCTGTCGAAGGGTGCTGCGACAAGCTCAGCATGACATGGTTGGTTTCAATCTGTCACCTGTCGATCCGTTCTGACGGTACTTAAAAAAGCTTTTTAGTATCGAGCAAAATAGTCACCGGACCATCGTTGGTGAGTTCGACCTGCATCGTCGCGCCGAACCTCCCGTAGGCTACCGCTACGCCGCCAAGTGTCAGTTCGCGGCCAGTTAGCTCGTACAGTTCTTTAGCGCGATCTTCCCGCGCGGCAGCGATGAATGAAGGTCGCCGGCCTTTGCGTGCGTCGCCGTGCAAGGTGAACTGCGAAACGAGTAAAATGCTGCCCGCCGCATCGACTACCGATCGGTTCATGAGCCCCGCCGAGTCATTGAATATGCGTAAAGCGGCGAGCTTGCGGGCCATTGCCTTTGCATCTTCCTGCCCGTCGTCAACACCCACTCCGAGCAATACCAGTAAACCTCTTTCGATGGATCCAATGATTTCTGCCTCGACGCGAACGCAAGCGCTGCTCACCCGCTGGACGACGGCGCGCATCGTCGTTACTTTCCAAACATAGAACGCAATGCGAAGAGTGCATTTTCCCTGCGCTCGGTAACGCGCCGGTAAAAATAGGTTGCCCAATGCGTCCCGAAGGGAATGTAAACGCGGACCCGATAGCCTTGCGAAACCAGATCGCGCTGCATCTCCGGGCGCACGCCGTAGAGAAGCTGAAACTCAAAGGCATCTTTAGAAACGTCATTGCGTTGCGTGAAACGCTTCACTGCTTCGACGAGGATTCGATCATGCGTAGCGATGCCTGGGTAGTGCTTGGCGAGCAAGAGACGTTCGGCCATGCGAGAGTACTGACGTCGAATGGTCGGCATGTCTTGGTATGCGATTTGGAGCGGCTCGTTATATGCTCCTTTGCATAAACGCACCCGCGCTCCCAGCGTTATGGCTCGCTCGACGTCTGCGGGGGTGCGCTTTAAGTAAGCTTGCAACACCGGTCCAACGTTGCGATAGTCGGCATACAGTTGTTCGAACACGCGCAATGTTGCCTGCGTTACCGCCGAGCCTTCCATGTCAATGCGGACAAAGGGATCCGGATTGCGCTGAGCTCGCGCCAAGATTGCTGCCAGATTGTCGCTTGCCATGCTTTCCGCGGCTAACAAACCCAGCGCCGTCAACTTAACGGACACGTTGGTGTTCACGCCGGCATCTCTGATGCGATCGAGCATTTCCAGGTACACTTCGCGGGTGCGAAGCGCCTCGCGAGCTTCACAGACATCTTCGCCTAAAAAGTCGAGGGTCGCCGACATGCCCTGCTCGTTCACTTGGCGTATCGCATCGAGCGCCACATCGATAGACTCGCCCGCGACAAAGCGCTTTGCCAAAAAAAAGAAGCGCTTTTGAAAGGTTGAACCCGGTGAGAGCAGCCCATCGATCAGCGCCATCCTGGGCGCTATACGACACGGCGTCGGATGCACCATTGCAACGCGACGATAATGGCAGCTAGAAAGACGAAGCCATAACTTAAGGCGACAGCTTCTCGGAGGCCTTGCGCCGAGAGGGTGACGTACAATGCAACGGGCAACGACGTAGGATGATAGGCTAAAATCGACGTTGCCCCATATTCGCCAACCGCTCGCAGCCACGCGAGTAAAATTCCTGTGGTGACGTTCGGCAAGGCCAGTGGCAATGCAACGCTCCAGAAAATTCGTATCGAAGAAGCGCCCAAAGTTTTGGCAGATTCAACGTAAATCGGGTCGAGCACTCGGAAGGCTGCGCATGCCGTTACCGCCACTAGCGAACCGGATACGAAGAATTCGGCCAGCGCTACACCCAACAAAGTGTCCACCAAGATGAGACCGTGCGCGAATAGAAAAGCACCAAATGCGGACCGCGTGCTTACCGCATTGAGCAAGATGATGCCCGATGCAATCGGCGGAAATGCAAGCGGCAACGCGAGCACAAAAAGCAGCGCCGAGCGCCAGGGACCCCCGATGTTGGCCAATCCGTAACCTGCGGGAACACCTAACACCGTCGCGCCGATGACAGCGATCAAGGAGGCAGAAAACGAAACTCCTACTGCTTCGCGTGCAGTGGAGGTCGCCAGTGCGTTCACAACATCGGTAGGCGGCACCGTAGCAAGCATAAATGCAATCGGTGCGAGCATAACGGCGCATAGCAGGAAAACGGCGCCGAAAAATGGCGAGCTCCGCACATGATCACGCATTAAATGGCTGTTGGTGCAATCGAGGACAAACTTCCTGGCGGGGTTAACTTTCGCTGTGCTTGACCATCATGAATCATTGGCGTATCTAAAGATCGCTATCGTCGCCCTTTCGTTGGGCCTCGATGTTTTTGCAATCTGCGTCGGCGTAGGCATGCGGGGCGTAGAACGCGGCACAAAAATGCGCATCGGCATCGCATTCGCCAGCGCAGAAATCATGATGACTCTGGTCGGCGTAGCCCTTGGAGCGGCGGCCGGGAAGCTTCTGGGGGACGTTGCCGGATACGTCGGCTTCTCCGCACTCGTTGGACTGGGCGCGTACATGATCTTTCAAAGCCGGCAGGAAAGTCATCTCAAAAACCCACTGGACCTCTCACGCGGTTGGGGACTAATGATGGGCGCGCTTTCGATAAGCCTCGATTCTTTGGGTATCGGTTTCTCGATTTTGTACATCGGAGTGCCTCTCTACACGTCGCTTGCATTTATTGGCGTCGCGTCGGTCGGCTCGACAATCCTCGGTCTGAGACTTGGGAAAATACTCGGAAGACGCGCCGAAGAGGGGGCTGAACTTTGGGCCGGCGTGGTTTTACTAGCAACCGGCGTGTTTTTCATCGCGCTGAAAGTTAGTCACGTGGGATGAAAGTTGGACATCAATTGCTTGGCCTTGCAGCGCAAACGGGTGCGCGTTCCATCGTTGTCGTCGGAACCGGCAAAAACGTTGGCAAAACCAACGTCGTGTGCGCGCTCGCTCGAGCTGCATTTGACCGCAAGATTGCGTTCGGCTTGACTTCCATTGGACGCGACGGGGAAGCCGTCGACGTCAGCTACGGCGTGGCGAAGCCGCGCTTGTTTCTGCGCGCAGGCGTGACGCTCGCTACCGCGCGCGACGTTCTGCCGGTCAGCCCGGCATGCGAACTCCTGCGGTTCGTAGGTTTTCAGTCAGCGGTCGGGCCGATAATGATCGCGCGAGTTCGTCATGCCGGCTACTATGAGATTGCCGGGGCACCCACTGCGAGAGGATTGCGCGGCTGCATCGAAGCTCTTCTGGAAACCCGCTGCCGCACAGTAGTAGTCGATGGCGCGGTCGATCGCATTGCGGCCCTCGCCGGTGGCGACGATGCAGTGATCATTGCTACCGGCGCTTCCGCGGCGGGCACCATTTCCGCCGCGGCCGAGGATGTAGCCGCGCTGGTTGCTCGCCTAAGTATACCGAAGCTCGAAGATGGTGCGCAATGTATGCGAATCGATGGCGCGTTTACTGCGAAGCATGCCGCTGCGTTGATTGACCAGTGCGAATCTCGCGCCATCGTTGTGCGCGATCCGACGCAAGTTCTAATAGGCGGTAAGGCGTTCACGGAGGTAAACCGAAAATTGCGGTTGCGGTGCGACCGGACGCTTAACGTCATTGCAGCGACCGTCGCATCGATCGGCACTCATCGCTACTTCGAGCCGGCAGCGTTCGGACGCGCAGTCGCCGGCGCGACAAAACTCCCGACGTTCGATGTCTACAGCGGGTCGATGCAAGCGCCATGAAGTTTGGGAACCTCGACCCTGCAACCGCCGAAATCGTTGCCCTGCCGTGGCTTCTCTCAACGTTGGAGCCGGTCAGCGAATACGGGCGTCTCCAGGCCCAAAGTGCCACAACCTTCGCATTCGGAGAAGAAGCGCAGGCCCTCGAGGAAATTCGGCGCGTTGCGCATCTCGGCGCCGCGATGAGTGCGCAACACGTCGATGTCTTGCGATCGTGCCTGCGCGGCGTGGGCGATGCGACCGGCGCCATTGCAAGTCTCGGTGTTGCAGATGTGGTCACCGATACACAATTTTTCGAGGTACTAAGTTTTTGTGACGCCGTCGAGAAGGTTCGCGCACAGACCACGGTCCCAGGGTTCCCACCGCTTCCGCCGGTCCAGGAGGCTTTGCTTATCTTGGACGCAGGACGAACTGAGAACGGCGGGTTTTACCTCGACGATCGCTTTGATGCCGCACTGCTGCGCAGCCGGATGAGGCTCGAGGAGACGCAGGCCAAGTTCGACGTCGCGCGCAGCCGGGTCGCAGAGCGCGTAGCACGCGTGATCGAACGTGAAGAAATTCCAACCGGCGAGTTCATTCTGATGCGCGAAGCGGTGAGCCAACCGCTGCCTGCGGAGATTCACGTAGTGCGTGAAGCACCGACTTATTACTTATGCGAATTGGAGCTTGATGAGGATGCACTCGCGTCGCTGGAGGAGCGGGACGCGAGCGTCGTTGCGCTGGCGGCGGCAGAGCAGTTCGTTCGGTCCCGGCTTTGCGCCACGCTACGCCTGCACGCTCCGGCGCTTGCTCGTGCGGCGCACATCCTTGGCGACATCGATCTTCTGCTCGCAAAGGTGCGGTTCGCGCAGCAGCATCCCGGGTGCATTCCACAGCTCGGAAATACTGCTGCCGTCGAATTTCGAGAAGGACGCTTCTTGCCGCTGCTGCTGGAGCTGCAACGGGAAGGTGCTGCGTACGTTCCTATCTCGTTGCATTTGAAGGGCGTGGCGGTATTAAGCGGGCCCAATATGGGCGGAAAAAGCGTGGCTTTAAAGACGTGTGCCTTTTTGGTGCTCTGCGCGTCTTTAGGACTTCCGGTACCTGCTGCCAGCGCAAAACTAGTATTGTTTCAAGAGATATGCTGGCTCGGCATCGGCGTGGAGGAACATCCGGCCGGTCTGTTGTCGGCGTTTGCAAGAGAAGTCGTCCGTTTGCGCGACCTGCTCGCACGAAATGCGGAGCCGGCGCTGATACTTATCGATGAATTTGCGCGCACAACCAATCCGCGCGAAGGCCGCGCGTTGTTGCTGGCGGTTATTGCGGCGCTGCGCCGCCGCAATGTCTGCACGCTTGTTGCAACGCACCTTGCCGGAATCGCCGAAAGTGCTGCGGTGCCTCACTTCGCCGTGCGCGGCTTGCGCGGACTGGACGCCGGTAAATCGCCCCAAAGTTTAGCAGACGCGCTCGCCTTGCTGGCAGCTTCCATGGACTACACTATCACGGAGGTCGCCGAAGATTCCGCGCCCTCCGCGGATGCGATAGCCCTTGCGGAAATTCTCGGGTTGGACCATGAGTTGATTGCAGCAGCGCGAAGAGCGTTGTGATGGACGCCCTTATTGTCACCGTTGCGCCGGTAGGCGCTGAAGTCACGCCCGATCAAACGCCGCATCTGGCCGTGACGCCGCAAGCGTTAGGCAGCGTTGCTCGCAAAGTTCGAGATGCCGGCGCGTCCATGATCCACGTTCATTGCCGCAACGACGACGGTACCAATACGCACGACGTTGCGCGCTTCGAAGCCGCTTACCGCGAGATTCGCGCCCAAAGCGATCTCATCGTGCAGTTTTCCACGGGGGGCGCAATCGGGATGACGCCGCAAGAGCGCGCGGCTCCGCTCGCGTTACGGCCTGAGATGGCGACACTAACGTGCGGCACGGTGAATTTCGGGGACGATGTTTTCGAGAATAGCTTTCCAATCATGCGCGGCATTCTGAGCGAGATGAAGAACTACGGCGTCCGCCCGGAGCTAGAGATTTTTGATAAGGGCCATCTTAGTAACGCCTACCGTTTGCAACGGGAAGGCTTGCTTGATTTTCCGCAACACGTTGACTTCGTACTGGGCGTCCCAGGCGGCCTCGACGCAAGTGTCGCCAATCTGGTGGACCTGGTTTCCGCACTTCCGGCCGGATGCAGTTGGTCGGTCGCGGGAATTGGTCGTGCACAGTTGCCGATGGCGACGGTAGCCATCGCGATGGGAGGGCATGTGCGTGTTGGATTAGAGGACAACCTGTATTATTCGAAAGGAAGGCTCGCTACCAATGAGGAGCTAGTGGCGCGGATCGTCCGCATTGCGCATGAGCTTGGGCGCCCCGTCGCAACGCCGCAGCAAGCCCGTGAAGCGCTGCATTTAACGCCTCTTGCGCAGGCGGTAGGAGAAGACCTCATAACGCCGTAAAGCGCGAATTGTGTTTACGTACGTTGTTCGTCGAACGCTTCAATCTATTCCCTTACTGATTCTAATATCGTTCATTCTGTTTGTGATCTTGAACAACGCGCCCGGGGGGCCGTTGGCGCCCTATTTGCAGAACCCGCACATTACCCCAGCGGACATCGAACGTCTCAAACATAACTTCGGCTTGGACAAACCTCTACCATACCGCTACGTCGTTTGGCTCGGTCAGGTGCTGCGCGGCGATTTTGGTTATTCCACTTCAAACTCGGAGCCGGTGCTCAACGCAATTTTGGAGCGCATGCCGGCAACGCTGACATTGATGACGACCGCGTTTATTCTTTCGTTAATAGTTGGGGTTTCGGCGGGAATTTTTGCCGCGGTCAGGCCATATTCGATCGCAGATTACTTCATTACGACCTTTGCGTTTTTCGGTCAATCGATGCCGGTTTTTTGGTTTGCTCTCATGATGCAGTTAGCGTTCGCC
The DNA here is from genome assembly GCA_030947645.1 of Vulcanimicrobiota bacterium. Classification (GTDB taxonomy): domain Bacteria; phylum Vulcanimicrobiota; class Vulcanimicrobiia; order Vulcanimicrobiales; family Vulcanimicrobiaceae; genus JALZBG01. Next base: position 7,554 of record JALZBG010000068.1, read on the forward strand.
GTTCACGGGATTACCGCGTTCGGTTATCATTTTCAATTGCCGTCGGCCAGCATGAGTAGTATGGACAACTTTGATTTGGGAGATCGAATAACGCATTTAATCTTACCGACCGTCGTCCTGGCACTACTGAACATCGCACTCTATAGCCGTTTCACTCGTTCGTCGATGCTTGAAGTTATCAAAACCGACTATATGAGGACGGCGTCGGCGAAAGGTCTGGATCAGCAAGTCATCATCTTCAAACACGGTTTGAAGAATGCGCTGATCCCCGTCGTCACCGTCATCGCGTTGGCGCTGCCGTCATTGGTGGCGGGAGCCATCATTACCGAAAGCATCTTCGCGTGGCCGGGGATGGGTAGGCTCTTCATCAACGCCCTGGGACAAAGCGACATCGCGCTGCTCATGGGGTATTTGATCATGATCGCGTTCCTCGTCGTGTTCTTCAATCTGCTCGCCGACGTCGCTTACGCGTGGCTCGATCCTCGCGTGAAATACGACTGAGAGGAAAGGCAAGATGGCAGCAACCCTTCCACTTCCCGCGGCGCTTGTGCAAGACGACGATTTCGAGCTTTCGCGAAACACCGTTTACAAGCGGTTTCGTAAGCACAAACTAGCCGTCGGGGGCGTGGTTGTGCTCGCCATAATGATCTTTGTGGCCGTGTTTGCGCACTGGCTGGCGCCGGCAGATCCCAACTTTATCGACAACGCTCACTGGAACGGATATCCTCTTGCGCCCGGCGTTGCCGGACATGCGTTGGGAAGCGATGAAAACGGCCGCGATCTCCTCTCGCGCTTGATTTTCGGGGCCCGCATTTCGCTCACCGTGGCAATCTTTGCGGTGCTTATGGAAATAAGCATCGGGACGGTCCTTGGTGCGCTAGCCGGTTATTACGGTGGTTGGATCGACTACGTTATCATGCGCACGACGGACGTGTTTTTGTCGATCCCCTTGCTGCCCTTGCTCTTGGTGCTCACCGCAATCGTCGCAGCCAGCTCCTCAAAAGCCGCCTTAAGTTTCGGCGTCATCGTTATTATTATCGGCGGTCTGTCGTGGCCTCCCGTGGCGCGCTTAGTGCGGGCTTCTTTTTTGTCGCTACGCGAACGCGAGTACACTGAAGCAGCCCGCGCGCTGGGCAATAACGATATGCGCATCATCTTTCGTCATATACTCCCAAACGCCGTCGCACCGATCATCGTACAAGCGACGCTGGAAGTGGCGAACGTAATCATCCTTGAATCGACTCTCTCGTTTCTGGGTTTCGGTATCCAGCCTCCCACAGCGTCGTGGGGCAACATGCTCGCAAATGCGACTTCAAATATGGCCATCGCGTGGTGGGCCGCCGTCTTCCCGGGCAGCTGTATCCTGATCACGGTGTTAGCGATCAATTACATGGGTGACGGCTTGCGGGACGCCCTCGACCCCAACATGCGCTGACTCTAACGGTGACTTATGTGGTTAATTTTTAGGCGATTCGGGAGAAAATGAGGCCGTTTGTTCGTGTCCTGCCGAGCCGGCTGGGGCTGCGTCTGAGCGGGGGCTCTGAGAACGAATCGGAGCCATGGATGGCGGAGTTCGTTTCAGGCAGTAG
>JALZBG010000203.1 GCA_030947645.1 Vulcanimicrobiota bacterium
CACAGTAGGGCCATTTCATTGACGAGCGCAATATTAACGGCGCGAAAGGTGTTTTCAAAGACTTTCGTCATCTCCGCGATCCGAGGCGAAGATACTTGTAATACATTGAGAATCGTTTGACCGTAGAACTTGCTTGCAACCTCCAGGCATAGCGGAGTAACGCCACCAACCACTTTATTCGTATTACACGTTGTGTAGCGCTTGTTCCCCGGATCCACTCGTTCGGGAGAAAATGCAAGAAAGTAGTCTTTCCCCACCACTAGGCCGGTCTGCTCGAATAACGGAAGGAGCACTTCCTCAGTGGTTCCCGGATACGTCGTGCTTTCTAGGCAAATGAGCTGCCCCGGCCTCAAATGCTTGGCAATCTCCCCCCCGACATTGCGGATGTAAGAGATATCCGGATCCAGGTTAGCAGTAAGCGGAGTAGGCACGCAAACGATAATTACGTCACATCGCTCGAGAGTGGAAAAATCCGAAGAAGCGGCTAACTTGCCACTGTGCACGACTGCGGAAAGATCGCTGTCCGAAACGTCTCGAATATAGTTTAAACCTTGGTTTATTTGGTTTATGCGAATGGTATTGCGGTCGTAACCAATGACGGTAAAGCCCACCTTGGCCTTTTCGACCGCGAGCGGCAAACCGACATAGCCGATGCCAATCACACCAACGGTTGCCGTGTGGTTATCAACTTTTTGCAAGAGAGACGCGCGCCGATCAAGCACGCTGATATCAGCCGGAGTGTGGAGTAACCTCATTGAGCGTCCTTTTATTTTCCGGGCGTACCGGCAAGTTTGTGTCTATCACCCTCTTCGGCGTTTTGCGGACTTTTCGTAGAAGCACCGTTAGATGCGCCGTTGGAGCGTTCTAAGCGCTCAAAAAGTAGGTTACTAACCGCAGGCAGCTGCAGCGCATCACTCAAATGCGCTCCCATCGTAAAGCTCGGAACGAACTCGCGCATCGTTGCAACGGCCAATTTCCAGTCGGAGGTGCTTACGGCCCGTTGCAAGGTCGCAATGCCGTGCGCAATTTTTTGATAGGCCACTCGCTCTTGCTGGGCGATAAAAAGCCGCTCATGGCTAGTTTTGGATAGTCCCTCACTGCTGGTCAGTGTTTCCTCATAGAGCTTTTCGCCCGGGCGCATCGCAGTCTCTACAATGTCGATGTCACGATACGGGGTCAATCCCGCCAAAGTGATTACTGTTTCCGCTAGGCGCAGAATCTTGATGGGTTCACCCATATCGAGAATGAAAACTTGACCGTCGTGCCCGATGGACATCGCTTCCAGCACCAGGGAAACTGCTTCCGGGATCGTCATGAAGAAGCGTTCCATGTCCCGGTGCGTGATGGTGAGCGGTCCTCCGTTCTCTAGCTGTCGTTGAAAAATAGGCAATACACTGCCCCGGCTGCCCAGCACGTTGCCGAATCGAACCGACACGAATTCCGTACCACTGCCGTGCGCGAACGATTGGCACACGAGTTCCGCCATGCGTTTGGTCGTGCCCATGACGCTGGTAGGATTGACCGCCTTGTCGGTGGAGAGAAGCACGAACTTTGCAACCCCCGCGGCGGCCGCGGCCAACGCGAGAACATGAGTCCCGATAACGTTGTTTCTCACCGCCTCGCAGATATTGTTCTCCAGAATGGGCACATGCTTGTGAGCGGCCGCGTGGAAAACGATTCGTGGACGATACACCGAAAAGACGTTACGGATTGCCGGCATATCTGCAACATCGGCCAAAACCATGCGGGTTCTGGTAAACCCGAATTTATAACGCAACTCTTGCTCGATGGCAAACAGGCTGTTCTCGCCATGTCCCAAGAGGATCAACAATTGAGGATTAAGCGCGACGATTTGTCGACACAATTCGCTGCCTATGGAGCCGCCCGCACCGGTAACCAGGATAATCTGATTTTCCAAATGGGGGGCCACCTCAGAGAGGTCGATGTGGACGGGCGCGCGCGATAAGACGTCCTCTAACCGAATGTCTCGCAGCCTTGAAACCTTCACACCATCTGACAACAACTCGGACGCGCTCGGAAGCACCTTCACCGTGACTCGTCTGTCGTTCGCATCCGAAACCCCGGCGCACGTATCCACGATGCCATTGATGAACGGGAGCGGCGCCGCCGGTATGGCGACAATGACACATTCTATCCCGTATCGCTCGATCAACGCCGGAAGATCTTTCACCTTGCCGAGCACTCGAACACCTTCGACGCGCTTGGACCGAGCGTGATCGTCGACGCAACCCTCAACGACGTAGGGGAGCTTGCGGTCCTCCGAGATGACGCGAACCAGGGAAGTGGCGGCCTTGCCGGCGCCGATCACCAGCGTGCGCAGTGCCTCCGGACGCCGCCTGATCAAAGTAGTTCTGGTGCTGACGATGCCGATCCGCACGACCATGCGGAAGATGAAACCCAACAACGCCGCAATGAGGACGAGGCGGCCCGAGGCGTGAGCCAACGGCGAGGGTACCAATTCGAAGACCAGAGCGGCTAGTGTGCCGATTCCGGCCCCAAGCGTCAAGCGTAAAACGTCCGTAAAGTCAAAAGTACGCGCTGTCTCGCCTCTGGGCTCGGATGCTAAACTTGCGATGAATAAGACGACGGCCAGAATCACCAACTGAACTCTCGTGGCGCTGTGGATGTCGCCTAATACTCCGGCCAATTTCACTGCGATCAAAAACAACAGGAAATCGATGATGATGAGGCCGACTCTGACCTGGGGACGGATGCCCCGCAGTCTATTACTGTCCCGAGAGGAACCCGTGGGGGTCGGGGAAGGAAAACTTCGGCCGTCGTTGTTGGGGGTCGCTACTGGCTCGTGCATAAGTATTTTCTCATTGTAAGCTGCATATGGAACTTATGGACAGAACGGAAGCGCCCCGTAACTGAGGCGAATGTTACCGAATACCCGGACCAAAAGAACTACCATCCTGTATACCCAGAAACCACGACCATAATGTATGGTTCTTCGGTTTATCCTGGCGGAAATTCCATTCATGGCGCGAAACGCGCAGGCGGCGGGAATGGTTCCCTGATCCGGCGAGGTAGCCAAGTGGGAAGGCACGGGATCGCAAATCCTTGACTCGCATGTTCGATTCATGCCCTCGCCTCTGCTCATACCGCGCCAGGGCTGGCAGTGCAAGCAAGCGGAAGGACCGTCGCCCCTCGCCGCCAAACGCCCGGCCGTGCACCAATTACCGTTCTTTTGTTGATGGATAAGCGCCGGGCGGTAGAGCCCCAACAGTTCAAAGTGATCAATCAGCGGGCCGTTCCCAACGTTTATATCGTTGACGCCGGCTACAACGTCTTGCTGGCATGGGAGGGGATTCATGCCTTGGGCAAGCGTGCCGAAGAGCGCTTTTCGCGCGAGCGGCTGCCACCGCTCATCGATAAGACGGTGCGCAACCTCACCCTACGCAGATATCCACCCGATGAACGCCCGGCAATGCTTGTGGCGTTGCCGAATGCTTCGACGATCGTGCGCGTGGCATGGATGAGCGGAAGACTCGGCGAGTTCATG
>JALZBG010000069.1 GCA_030947645.1 Vulcanimicrobiota bacterium
TACCACCGAAATCGCAACGGCGTTGTAAATTAAGTACATTCCCACCACGAGGCCGATGTACGCAAGCGCTGCGAGGTTGAGTTGAAAACTACGCAACATGCGGCGTATCTCGCCGGTGCGAACCGACGGTTCCACCGCGCGAGCACCAGCCGGCAAGACGGCGGAGACTACTCGCTTTACAACGGGAAGCGTTCCCGGTTCGGTGATGATATCGATCCGATCCAACCGATTCAACTTACCGAAGATCTCTTGGGCAGTCGCTATATCAACAAAGGCAACACTGCTGTCAATCCCGACTGCATCTGGCGGCAGTACCCCTGCAACGCGCAGCCGAACGGCGCGCGTCCCGGCGAATGCTTGCATGGGTCGACCGCTGGCAAGGCGATACGTCCGTGCAATGCGGCTGCTAATGAGTATGCCGCGTTGGTTTATCATAACGTCCGGATCGATAGCATCGCTGACTCCGCTCATCCCCTGGGGCAGCGAACCAAAAATGTCAATTCCAAGGACATGCACAACTTCACCCGAGGCGGCATCACCGAGCTTTGCTCCCAAGACGATGGAATCTTCGATAACGGGGTTCGCAGCAGTCACATCCGAGAGCGGTTTGATGCGGGCGAGCACTCGCTCATCAAGGCCATTGCCGGCGCCCTGTATTTGCAAGTTTACGTGCGTTGAGAGTACGTTGACATTGCCCGCGAATGAAGCAATCGCGGTGTTGTTGGCGAGATCGATGGCAAATGCAATCGCGACACCCAGAGAGATTGCAACGATCGTTACGATCGAACGCACTACATTCTGCTTGAGGTAACGCCATACCAGTGCTTGGAATATGGCTCTCACGAGGCCACTGCACGGATGCGACCGTCACGCATGCTCAAGCATCGATCGCACGCTCGGGCAGCCTCCCGGCTGTGCGTTGCCATCAAAACTGTTTGGCCCCGGTCGGCAATCCCGCGCAAGAGTTCCAACACGAGCCTGCCGTTCTGGGAATCCAGGTTTCCGGTGGGTTCGTCTGCGAGCACGATTGCCGGCTCGTGAATAATTGCCCGAGCAATTGCCGCCCGTTGCAACTGGCCGCCCGATACTTCTGAAGGATACGCGCGAGCACGATCATCCACGCCGACGGTTTCCAGGACCCGCTGCACGGCAATCCATATCTTCGAACGCGGCACCCTTTGCAAAACGAGCGGCAATGCAACGTTTTCGGCGATGCTCAAGGTCGGTAAAAGGTTAAAAAATTGAAAGACGGTACCGACGCGGTCGCGCCGGAGCGCTGTTAGCTCATTATCCGATAGAGAGCTCGTCTGCAGTCCGTCTACCGTTACGGTCCCGGAAGTGGGAAGGTCAACACACGCCACCAAGTTGAGCAAGGTGCTCTTCCCGCAGCCGCTGGGTCCCACTAGCGCCGTCATCGTACCACGGTTCACCTCTAAGGTGACACCGTCGAGCGCGCGAACATTTCCATCATATACTTTGCGGACGTCCCGCACTGTTACGGGTGCATGCTTCAGGAAGCGGCGATCGTCAGCCATGATTCCGCGGTGCCGAGCGCGCCAGTGCATCACAACAAAAGGCGGCCATCTCGACCGCCCATCGCAAACCTTCCAACGGCGTGGAACCTACCGCTTAAAGTACTCCGCGTTTACCTCGATGTACTCCGTCCACTTTTCGGGAACATCGGAATCGGCAAAAATCGCTTCAACGGGGCAAGCGGACACGCATGCGCCGCAATCGATGCAGACTTCCGGATCGATGTACAGCATTTTTTCGTCATCGGTTCCGTGAATGCAGTCCACGGGACAAACGTCGACGCACGATTTATCCTTCGTTCCGATGCACGGCTCGGTGATGACGTATGCCATGTGAAAGTCGCCTGACCCCTTTACTCGCGGATGCTTGGATGGTCCTAGACCCTGTATTGGGGGAGCTCTTCAAACGCTCCTGGGACGACAAAAGTAGAAGGCGCACGCGCTACGCGCGTACGCCTGCTTTTCGATTATCGAGATTCGAGGCGTTTCCGCTAGGCGGTTCGCCTTCCGGTGACGGCTCGAATGATAAAGAGGAGAATCACGGCACCAATGAAGGCGACGATGATGCTGCCGATATTGATACCGGAGACTCCGGTATGCCCAAACAAGCCGAAAACCCAGCCGCCGATGAAGGCTCCGATGATGCCGATGATGATGTCCCCGAGAACACCGCCCGGCCCTTCGCCCGGAACTACGTATTTAGCCAGAAAGCCGGCGATGAGCCCAACAATAATCCACGATATAATGCCCATTGTATTCCTCCAAGTAACCCCAGCTAGCGCTGCAGGCTCCGCGTTCAGCTATGTTCCCTTACCTGGCGCAATCCAAACTGGCCTTGCTTAAGCTCCCCTTTAAGGCGGGCGTTGTCACTTTTTCGCCGCTGAGGCCGTTGCATCTTATTATGAAGCATCTTGCCGTTCTCTGTGGCCTTCTCATGGTTACCAGCTCCGCAGCCATTGCAAAAGCGGTTTCAGCCCCGCTCGTCACGGTTTCCGGCGAGGGCGTCGTGACCCGCAGTCCCGACATGGCCTCCGTCAACGTCTCGATCGAGACCAACGCAGACGCCGCCTCAACCGCCCTTTCAGATAACAATAGGAAATTCGACGATCTGAAGAATCGCATGCACGCTTTAGGCATCGCCGAAGGCGACATCAACGCAAGCACCTACAACGTCAACTTCAATCCACCGCAACCTTCGCCGGAAGGCGCAGCAGTCGCGCGGCCAATTCCGTACCCCAACGGTCAGCGGTATGGCTACGTAGTTACCCGCTCGATTACCGTGAAAGTCAGGAAAGTGAACGAAGCGGGAAAGGTCATCGACGAGAGCATTGCCGCGGGGGCCACTAACGTAAACGGCGTGGAATTTTCCGTGTCGGACCAACGTGGTGCGTATGCCGCAGCGCTACGTGCCGCGGTGGAAGACGCGCAATCGCAAGCGCAGGCAATGGCCGGTGCTGCTCACATGCGCATCGTGCGCATTCGCTCGATGCAGTCCGGGTATGCACCCGGGCCGATCTTGATGCGCGCGGCACAGGCTCGCAGCGCTGGGCCGATGCCTGCACCTGCGCCGACTGTGGTGAAGCCGGAAAATCTCGATGTGCGCGCTAACGTGACCATCGTCTACGAGATGGGACCCTAGGGACTTGCCGGACTTGGGTCATCTTCGGATACGGAGTCGAACGAGCTGTAGCGAAACCCACCTCCCAGTTCGGGGGTAACAGTGGACAGATGACGACTCAGTGCGAGACCTGCCGGCAGCGCCCCGCGGTTGTTCACGACGCGTTCTTCCGGGGAGGTCGGTGGGTCGAAACTGACGTCTGCGAACGATGCGCTGAAAAGCGAAAAACATCCACTGCTCTGCCGTACGTCGGTGCCGCATTGGGGGCGGCCGCACTGGTCGCGGGGGGAGCGCTGCTGGTAGACCGCATTAATCGGGAACAGAAAGAAGCGCCTACCGGCAAAGGCGCCCTGGAAGATTGGACGCGCCGCTTGCGCCGCGGAACCCCGACACTGGCCGCATACTCGCGCGATTTAACGGAAGCCGCCCGCAACGGTAAGCTCGACCCGGTCATCGGACGGGACGTCGAAGTGGATCGCGTTGTGTCGATCCTAGCTCGGCGCAGTAAGAATAATCCGGTTCTCGTAGGCGAACCGGGCGTGGGCAAGACGGCGATCGTGGAAGGTCTGGCGCAGCGCATCGTTTCCGGAAGCGTACCCGGCATTCTTCGCAACAAGAAGTTGCTTGCTCTTTCGCTCGGGCCGCTCGTTGCGGGTACCAAGTATCGCGGTGAGTTTGAAAGTCGCGTCAAGAAGATACTAGACGAAGTTCGCCGCGCATCGCGTGACGTGATTCTCTTCATCGATGAGCTGCACACCCTCGTTGGGGCGGGCGCAGCGGAAGGTTCGCTGGACATGTCGTCGATGATCAAGCCCGAGCTTGCGCGCGGCGACCTTCAATGTATCGGCGCTACGACATTTGACGAATACCGCAAGTACGTTGAATCCGATGCAGCATTAGAGCGCCGCTTTCAGCCGGTAATGGTTGAGGAGCCGAGCATCGAGCAGACCATGGCAATCCTGCGCGGTTTACGCTCCGGGTATGCCGAGCATCATAACGTCGAGATCACCGAAGGAGCCGTGGAGGCAGCAGCCACGCTCTCGGCGCGCTATATCGCCGATCGATTCTTGCCGGATAAAGCCATTGATTTAATGGATGAAGCTGCGGCCTCTGTTGCGCTCACGAACAAGGGAGAACATTCCCATCCGCGCGTCGAGGCAGCCGACGTTGCGGCGGTTGTCACCAAGTGGACCGGCATTCCACAGGACAATATGAGCGAATCGCAAGCAAACAATTTGCTTGCCATGGAGAGCGCACTCGAAAAGCGCGTCATCGGTCAAGGTCAGGCCATTGCGACGGTGTGCGAGGCGATTCGCCGAGCCCGGGCCGGCCTCAAAGATCCCGCAAAACCGGTGGGCAGCTTCTTATTCCTTGGCCCCAGCGGAGTTGGAAAAACCGAGCTGGCAAAAGCCCTGGCCGAATTGATGTTCGGCACCGAAGCAGCGCTGGTGCGCATCGACCTTTCCGAATTTACCGAATCCCACACCGTCTCGCGACTGCTCGGGGCGCCGCCCGGATACCAAGGCCATGACGAGGCCGGACAACTCACCGAACCGGTTCGCCGCCGACCCTATTGCGTCGTACTCTTTGATGAACTCGAGAAGGCACACGCCGACGTTGCCGCAATCTTGCTGCAAATCTTGGACGATGGGCGCGTGACCGACGCGAAAGGACGAACCATTGATTTCCGGCACGCACTCATAATACTGACCAGCAACCTCGAAGACGATCAAATCGGCGACGCATTTCGACCGGAGTTGCTTAACCGCATCGATGAACTCGTGCAATTCCGCGACCTTGGGTTAGGTGAGATCGAACAGATCGTGACCATCCACGTCAACGCCCTGGCGGATCGCTTGGGAGCCAGGAATGTGCAACTACGATTGAATGACGATGCCAAACGCTATTTAGCTAAGGAAAGCACTGCTGCGGGTAGTGGAGCGCGCTTCGTCCAGCGAACCGTCGCGCGCTATGTCAGCACGCCGCTCTCCACGGCAATCCTCCGCGGCGAAATCAAATCCGGCGGTGCGGCAGAAGTAACGCTCAAAGGCAAACAACTCGACGTTAGAGCGGCGTAATGACACTTACAAAATTGACTTGATTGCCGCTTCGATCTCCGACTTGTTCATCTGGCCCACGCGATAGAGCTTAATGTTTCCGCGGCGGTCGATGAAGACGTGAACGGGTAAAGCGTTGATCCCGTAGGCGTCCCTAATCTGCCCTTGGGCGTCGGGCACGGCTTTGTAGCTTAGTCCGAACTTGTGCACGAACTCATTGGCCTTACCCGCGTTTTCCAGTGCATCGATGCCTAAGACGACGAGACCCTTTTTTCGGTATTTCTTCTGCAAGCCATTGACGTCGGGCGCTTCATCGTTGCACGGCGGGCACCATGTAGCGAAAAAATTCAAGTACACGCCCTTACCCCGAAATTGCCTTAGATGGACCGGCCCACCGGTCGAATACGACGCGTCGATTCGCGGAGCAGGCTGACCGGCGCGCGGGGGCGCCGCGGCCAGCACTATTCCGCTGCCGAGCAAAAAGAAAGTTACACTTAGAACGGTTCTCCGCATTGCTCCTATCCTCGGCCTGAGCCTTGGTCTCTATAACGCCGCATCGCTAATTGAGGTTTCTCATACAAACGACGGGTAAGGAACCTCTAGGGCATCCCGCTCCATCTGAACGACCAGTCCGGCCACATCGTCGAATTTGCGCTGCTCTCGAATGAACCGAAAACTGCGCAATGCCACCTCTTCTCCATAGATCGGCCGGTGGAAGTCGCGCAGCCACGCCTCTACGGTCCGATGCGCTGCAGCGAACGTGGGATTGGAGCCCAACGAGACGAGGGCCGCGTAGTCTCTTCCGTCATGGCGGGCGGTCGCTGCATAGACGCCGTCCTTGGGGAGTGCTTTGTCAGGGCGCACCGCGAGATTTGCTGTCGGAAAACCGAGCTCGTGACCGCGTCCCACGCCAATAGCGACGCTTCCCCTCAACGTGTAGCTATCAACCAAAAGGCGGTCGGCGCCCACAAGGTCGCCTCGTTCGATCAGCGAGCGGACGCGACTGCTCGAAATGCGCTCGTCACTATCCAGTTCATTGGGCACTGCACAAAACTGGACCGAATGCATCTCGAGCCGGTCTCGAGCGAAGTGCACATCTCCCGCACGGTCCGCGCCAAAGCGAAAATTTTCACCGACGATCACCGAACGAACGCGTAGCTTTTCAACCAAAACTGAATCGATGAACTCTTGCGGTGAAAGCCGAGCTAATGCAGCGTTAAAGGGAACGAAAAAACATTCCTCGATTCCCGCGGCCCCCAGCAAATTCACGCGTTCTTCCGATGTCGTAATCAAGCGGGGTTGCATCTGCGGACGCAAAAGCGAGGCGGGGTGATTCGAAAACGTGAGCGCGGCGGCGCGAAAACCGGGCCGTCGCAGGAGCAAGGTTTGACGGATAATTGCTTGGTGGCCGCGGTGAAATCCGTCAAAGAAGCCAATCGCCAAAACCAGCGGTCGATCGTCCGTTCGCACCAGGCTGTGGTGCAGCTTCACACAAACACTTTGCGTGGAGCTAGCAGCGTTCCCATAGATTCCCCGACGCCCACGAGCGTGCGCGACACGTCTCGAACGAAAACGTGCTTCGCCGGCGCTCCTGCCGGGAGCGGTACCATTCTGCCCGCCCGAAAATCGGCAGAACGTCGTAAATCAAGCATGATGGTTGGAAACGGAATAACGTTCTCGGGGGCAACCAGCGCACCGTGCGGATCATGTGCGATCTGCTCCATTGTCATGCTCCCGTCCAGAATGAAAGGCCCGGAAGCTTCGCGCAACAGAGCGCCCATATGCGCAGGAACCCCCATCGCAGCCCCCAGATCCTCGCAGAGCGTGCGCACGTACGTCCCTTCGCTGCACGTGACGCGCAATCGCGCAAGGCTGCCTTCTACACCCAGTACGGTAAGCTCGTGAATCGTGGCACGCCGTTTTTTCCGTTCGACCGTTTTTCCCTCGCGTGCTAATTGGTAAAGCCGCTTCCCGTTGTGGTGCACCGCGCTGAACATGGGCGGAACTTGTTCGATGCCGCCGATAAAGCCCGGAATAACCTGTTCGAGGCTCAAGAGCCAGTCTTGGGGTACGGAACCAAGCTCAAGTGTTTTCCCGGTTGCGTCAGCCGTTGTGGTCGAACGCCCGAGGACGAGGGTGCACACGTACGATTTGCGATGATCGGTTAGCAGCGGGATCAGGCGCGTCGCTTTTCCGAGGGCAACGGGCAGTACCCCGGCAGCCTGCGGGTCGAGCGTCCCGAGATGTCCAACGGCCAACGAACCGTCGCGGTGATAAAGGGTGTAGATCCGGCGCAACCGCGCCACCGTCTGGGCCGAGGTCGCGCCGGCGGTCTTAAAGACGTTGATAAAGCCGAGCACTGCCGAGAAGCCATCCCCTCCGGGACGCCCCACTTACAGCCCTTCGGCGATCAACGCTTCGGCAACGGCCTTTTTAGCCTCCTCGAGCGAACCAACATAGGTTAAACCGGAGGCACGGAAATGTCCACCGCCACCTAAGCGCGCCGCAGCTTCCTGCACGTTAATGCGGCCGTTACTGCGCAAACTCACGCGAATGTCACCATCGAAGGCTTTAAACAACGCCGCCGCCTCAACACCTTCGATCGACCGGAGGTGACCAATGATTTCTTCCGTATCTTCCCCGTCTGCATTTGCCGACTTCAACATTGCATCGTCCACGTACGACCAACAGTAGCGACCGTCGTTTTCCAGCGTGGCATTGTGTAATGCCATTCCCAGCAGTTTCTGCGCTGCAAAGCGCTTATTTGCAAAGATCTCCTCTGTGATCTGTTCTCTATCCGCGCCCGCGCGCATAAGCTCAGCCGAAAGTCGCAACACCTCCGGGGTCGTATTGCTATGCATGAAGCCGCCCGTATCCGTCATGATGGTGGTGAGTAAGCAGGTCGCGATGTCGCGCGTTATCGGCACTTTCATTTCGCTAAGCAAGCGCATGACGCAGGTACCGGTCGAACACTCCGAGTCCAGCACATAGTTTAGGGCGCCGAATCGAGAGTTTCCCAGATGGTGATCGATGTTCAGAACATTCTCTCGCGCGATGTCGGGCAAAAATTCTCCGGCCCGCGAGGTGTCGCTCATATCACCGAAAACCCACAAGGTGTCCGTGGGCAGATCGCCCGGTAGCTCTCGCGAAACGCGCTCGCTGTCGGGGAGGAAGCGTAAATTGCGAGGGACCGGGTCCTGCTGGAAGTAAAAGACCCTCTTGCCCTGGGGTCGTAAGGCCAACCCAAGCGCCAGTCCTGCCCCCAACGTATCACCGTCGGGCTTGACGTGGCTCACCATAACGAATGCTCGACGGCGGCGCAGCTCAGCCACGACTTCCTGCGTCGTCGCGCTGGGAGCCTTGCTTTCAATCATCAATCTTTTCCGTCACTTCCGGGTTTTGCGTGCTGTGTGTTGAGTCGATCATTTTGGTCAGTGCGATGGCGCGCTCAGTGTTGCGGTCCTCCACGAACGAAAGTTCGGGAATATGCCGCAGGATTATGGACCGGCCTAATTCACCCCTCAGGAATCGCGATGCCGATTTGAGGGCATCCATCGTGAGCCGTGCCGCATGACGGTCGCCGATGATTGACACCCTGACCCGCGCGTACTGCAAGTCGGCAGTTACCTCTACGCCGGTGACAGTCGTGAAGGCCATGCGCGGATCTTCCATCTGCTCGGAAATGATTTTGCTGAGCGCCCGCTGCAACTCCGTATCGATCCTGCCCAACCGTTGTTTGTTCACTTTAACGGCGCTCCGAGCCGAGCTCTGTGGGGCCCCAGCGTTCGCCAGTCTCCGCTGCGACAAGCTCAGGGTGACAAAATAACGGGCTACTTGGTGGAAGCTTGATGGTTTGGGGAGCCGGCATTTCGCTCAAGGGCCTCTGAGA
>JALZBG010000204.1 GCA_030947645.1 Vulcanimicrobiota bacterium
TTGCGGAGTCTCGGCGCCTTCGACCTTGCCGCGCTCCAAATCGCGCAGTGTTTTTGCTTTAGCCAACTGGCCATATTCGTTCAGCTTGCGGACGCGCGCGGTGTGGCGTCCACCATCGAACTCCGTCTCCATGAATACGTCGATGCACTCAACCGCCATCTCCCAGCCGGAAAGGCGCTGCGAAAGCGCCAACACATTAGCGTCGTTGTGCCGGCGCGAAAGCTCCGTTGAATACGGTTCAAACACCGCGGCGCAACGCACACCGGCGACCTTATTGGCAGCTATTGCAATTCCCAAGCTCGAGCCGCAAACCACAATCCCTCGATCCGCTTGCCCAGTCGCAACCGATTCGCCTACCACGAAACCGTAGTCAGGATAATCGACCGGTGTTTCACTCCAGGTTCCATAATCCAAAATCGCGTGACCTTTGCCTTGAAGATACGCCACAATGCGATCTTTGTATTCAAAGCCGGCATGGTCGGCAGCCAGTGCAATTTTCAAGCGCAGGGGTCCCCTATAAGCGGTCGAAACGAGGGCGGCTATGAAGTTGGCTTGTTCCAGCACTGCATTCAACCATTTGCTTTCAAGCGGCGATCTTACACAGCTTGAATGGCTCGACTCGTGCGCTCGGGAACTGGCCAGCGACGGCGTCGTTTTAGACGTCGGTCACTTTCCGCGAACCGATAACGACTACCTCGCCCAAGTCAAGAAGATGGCTACCGATTTAGGCTTAACGATAGCCGCGATACGCGACGACAGCTTTTTCAGCGCCGGCCAACCGGCAATGCGCGCTACACTTGAACTTGCGGGATCCGTTGCGGCCCCGCTGTTGGCTTCCCAACTGCCAAGCGAACTGCAAACGAGTTGGTCGGAGGTCCTGGCGCGCGTCGGTGAGGCCACCTCCCTAGCGAAGGAATTCAATATCACGCTCGCCGTGCGCAACGTTGCCCATACGTTGGCCGCCACAAGTCAAAACCTGAAACGCCTTTCAAAGGAGGCCGACAGCGCCTGGTTACGCTTCGCGCCGGAAATGCGCGCATTTGACGCCGGTTCGGAGCCCGCTACGATTATCCCAAATACGGTCCTAGCATGGCACGTACATTCGCAGTCCGAGGTCGAGTCCGATGAGGACTCGCAAATGGATCGACAGTTGAGCCTGCTCAAAGACTTTCGGGGTTTCCTCGCATTGGATTACCGTAACGGAGCACCGAACGCGGATGCCATGCGCGACGCATTCGTCAAACTACGGACGATGATGGCAACTAACCAAATCGGGGCAGCTCTTTAAAATTCAAGCGTAAAGGCGCCGCGTCTTTAGACGCTTGCGCCTCTGTTTAGCGGGACTTGAACACTTGCGCCCTTTGTCAAATTCTGGTAATCTCGCCGTGCGGAGGGCTCTCGAGCTGCCTGCTATTGGCATTTGAAAGGCGGTTTATGTTTAAACAACTACGCTGCGCCTCACCGCTCTTATTGATGGGGGCACTTTTTTCGCTATCCATTCCCCTTGCGGCATTCGCGGCGCAAGTTCTTTCACCGCCGGTGACAGCTACCGGCGCATCCACGACACCCATCCTAAACGCCGCCAATAACGGCTCCGGCAGCGCGATCAACGCCCGATCGCGTGGCAACACCATCGTTGCTACATCTGAACATCAGAACGGAGTGGTCGGACTCACGCATTTTTCGGGCAGCAATGCGATCAACAACGGAGCCGGCGTCATCGGCTTCGACGGAACGTCGAGCGTGCACAACCAGGGCGTCAGTGGTGAATCTGTCAACGGCACCGGCGTGTTTGCGCTATCGACGACCACCAACCACAGCCCCCCGGGCCAGGCAATCAACGCCATTGCCAACGCGGGTAGGGGTATAGTCAGCACGGTCAACGGCGCTTTCACGGACTGCGGATTACCGGCGATCTCCGCCTTCTCACCCTACGCTAGTGTTACTCTTGCAGACAGTTCTCCCGATCTTTGCGGCGGGATCGCTCCTATAGGATTAAGCGTAGGGCTTACAGCGACGGTAATCCCAGGTGAAACCGGCATCGTAGCATTCCAGCAGGGAGGTGGGGCCGGGCCACCTGGAGTGGCCGTCGGCGGTGTCGGAGACGGGGGCGCTGCTTTTGTCGCTAACGGCTCCGTCTCAGGCACTGGCCCTCAACCAGAAGCTTTGTATCTTCAGCAAAATGGCGCTGGTTTGGTGCTGTACGCTCTGGGAACCAATGGCGGCTTATCCTTGGACAACCACGGTAACCTGGTTATTTCCGGCAAACTTACCCAGCACGGTACCCCCGGGGCTGCGACTACCGAAGGCGATGCCTCGTTGAACCGACCCCTCCTCGCGGCAAATCTCAATGCCGCCACTATTGAAGATGTCGGCGAGGGGCGCTTAGTGTCGGGGCAAGGTTATGTCCGCATAGATAGCGGCCTTTCGAGAAAAATTGACTTCTCGCAACCCTACCAAGTCGTCATCACGCCCGAAGGGCCGAGTGCCGGAGTGTACGTCAGCGAAAAGACTTCCCAAGGTTTTGTTGTCCGAGAGAACCCCGGCGGTCATTCCACCCTGCCATTCAGCTATCGGCTGGTTGCTGCAGCCCGTGCTCTCCCACAGCATCAAAAATTGAAACGCTTGGACATCCGAAACATGGATCGCGTCATAGCAAGATTGAAGGCCAGTGCTCAATACTATCGCAAACGCGCAGTTCCGAAATTATCGCTTTAGCGTAGGCCCAATTTGAGTTAGTGCTACTCAAGCACTTCTTGCGTTAGCACTAGCTCGATGACGGGCCGCGCCGTTCCAACACCGCCTGCCTTCGCCAAAACAATCGACCGCACGAGGCGTCTACGTATGCGGTTTGAACCTGCGATCTCGCAGGTGGGTGCGGCCCGGGCGCCAGGGACGAAGCGGTTTCCCGCCGGCAACACCTGTCGTATCCGGAGCTTGTGCTCCCTAGGTTAAGGCGTTGGTCCAACACCTGCATACCTTACGCGCGCTCGCGCAGTCGAAGCCTCACTGTATCATGTCCGACCGTCCGCGAACAGTCTTGACAGAATCGAAAAAAAGTTACTTCTTGCCCATCACGTTCGCATAGGCGGCGACGGCGCGCTTGCGTGCGGTTTCATGATCTACTATGGGATTTGGGTAGTCTTTACCGATTTCACACCGAGCTTGCGCGGCTAAGAGCGGCGGCAACTTCCACGGTTCGTGAATGAAGTCGCCCGGAACGTGACGCAGCGCCGGGAGCATCGATTTGATGAACGTTCCCTCAGGGTCAAAATGACGGCTCTGTAGGACGGGGTTAAATATCCGAAAGTATGGCGCGGCATCCGTTCCCGTCGAGCTGGCCCACTGCCATCCGCCGTTGTTCGCCGCGGTGTCTGCGTCGCAGAGGTGTTGCTCGAAGTACCGTTCACCTCTGCGATAGTCTTGGAGTAAGTGCTTTGATAAAAAAGAGGCGACAACCATGCGCAAGCGGTTGTGCATCCAAC
>JALZBG010000018.1 GCA_030947645.1 Vulcanimicrobiota bacterium
GGCTCCCGCGACACAGCGCGGGCTATTCGGCCTTGAATACTTCGCTGCCGCATGGCGCGCCAGTTGCGCTGCATTGTAATTGATGGCGGCCACTTGATCGCCTAGGCCGTATTCGTCGAGCTTCAGCCGCGATGCAGTGAAGGTGTCCGTTTCAACAACGTCGGCCCCCGCTTGCAAATAGCTTTCGTGGATCGAAATAATCAGTTCCGGACGGTGTAACACTAGAGCCTCGTTACAGCCGTAATACTGTTCTCCGCCGAAATCGTCGGGACCGAGATCCAAAGACATGATCTGCGTTCCCATCGCACCATCAAATACGAGAACGCGCTCCGCCAACAATTCCAAGTACGTTTTCACGAGACTACTGCATTCTCGATCGTTCCAGAATCGCCCGCCGTACAATAATTTCACCAACCGCCAATCCGGCGTGGTTGTACAGCGTGGGATGCGAAAACGCGCCAAGCTGCTCCTGCACGCGTTCATCTAAGACGCCGAGTTCGTTCAAGGCCCCCAACACTGCGGGCGCGACCGCGCGTTTGGCTCCGTCGATGATTTTTACTGCTAAGCCGGCTTGTAAGTCGATGAGCGCATCGCCGTGAACGCCTTCCGCTCCTGATTTGCATACAACTTTGCCGGCGGCTCCTTCTATGAGCACCGTGTCGAATTCGTCAGTACCGCTAACGTATCGTGGAAAGGCCAGCATCGCTTCGCGTACCGTCAGCAGCGCGGCCGCGTCTTCCTCATTGACTTGCTTCAAGGTGGCTAAGCGGGCATAGGCCCGCGCGGCACGGTGCAGACTCGTGGCAAAGACCGGAATGCTGCAACCGTCTACCGCCATCGGCCACTTCCGAGCATCGTCGCTCATAATTCTAGCGCAGAAGGTCATGATCGCACGTTGCGCCGGGTTGTGTGGCGAGTTATACGTCCTGTGATCGGCAGCCAGCATTTTTGTCAGGGTTAAAATCCCCGCATGTTTTCCCGAACAATTGTTGTGCACGGCCGTGTACCCGATGCCCGCGCGTTCCAGATCCAACGCTGCCTGCATATTGTAGGGTGGATGCGCGCCGCAGAGCAGCGCGCTTTCGTCAAGGCCGATCTTGTGCAAGATGGCGCGAACCGCTTCCACGTGGAAGGGTTCGCCGCTGTGCGAAGCGGCCATCACAGCGATTTCTGATTGCGCCACACCGAAGCGCTCTGCGGCGCCGCTCGCCACTACCGCCGCCGCAATGAACGGTTTTGCGGAAGACCGTAAATAAACGGGCGCTTCCACATCTCCGATGGATAGAAGCAGCGTTCCCCGGGCGTCGGTGGCGCACAAAGCCACGTCATGACTCGACTCAACGAGGTGACCTCGGACGACGTCTACGAGCGGCTCACCGGAGGGTTGTTGAAGCATAGTACCGCGCAATAATAACAGAAAAGACCGGTACCCCGGTCTTTTCCACTAATGCTGAAGTTCTTGCGTCACACGAGCGCGGGTTCCACCACCGTCGCCTCCTGCTCAGCGTACACGGGATTGGACAGATATCGCTCGCCGGTGTCGCAGCCGATCGTTACGATGGTTTTTCCTTTGCACTCGGGGCGCTGGGCGACTTGCAGCGCCGCCCAAATATTCGCTCCGGCGGAGATACCGACGAGCATTCCTTCCTCTCGGGCCGCCCGGCGCGCCATTGCAATAGCATCCTCGTTGGTGACGCGGATGACCTCATCGTAACTGTTCGTGTTCAGAATGCTGGGGATGAAACCCGCACCTGTGCCTTGAATTTTGTGCGGCCCCGGTTTTCCGCCGGACAGCACGGGAGAGGCGTCGGGCTCGACGGCGATAGCTCGAAACGACGGACGGCGCGGCTTGATGACTTCAAAGACACCCGTGATGGTACCGCCCGTTCCCACGGCGGCTACGAGGATGTCAACACTGCCGTCGGTGTCTCGCCAAATCTCTTCTGCCGTGGTGCGTCGGTGAATTTCGACGTTTGCCGGATTGTCAAACTGCGCCGGCATGAAATATTTTGCGGGATTGCTGTCATGAATTTCCTTCGCACGCCGAATAGCTCCCGGCATCCCCTCCGCACCTGGTGTCAGCACTACTTGTGCGCCATAGGCTTTGAGCAGATTGCGGCGCTCGATGGTCATCGTGTCGGGCATGGTCAGAACGATCGGATATCCCTTAGCTGCAGCAACAAATGCGAGCGCTATCCCTGTATTACCGCTAGTGGGCTCGACGATGATTGTGTCGGGACGCAAACGACCGTCGCGTTCGGCCGCTTCAATCATTGCAACCCCAATGCGATCTTTGACGCTCCCTGCGGGGTTGAAGGATTCCATTTTTACCAGAACGGTGGCGCCCACACCGCGTGCCAAACGGGGCAGTTTAACGAGCGGCGTGTTTCCAAACGTGTCCGCGATGTTTTCGTAAATGCGTGCCATGTCGTTTCGTCTTTCTCATCATAGCAAAAGAATCTGTCTCTTATAACCTGACGCGCCCAGGAAAGGTTGAATCACCCAGCCTCGAACATTTGTTCGTTTGAGACGCTTGCGCACCGCGTCCCTGCGAGGGGACAAAGAGGGACTCGTGAAGGTCTTCGGTAGTGCTTACATTCGGCCGAACGTGCGAGCAAATCGCCGGCAAAAGCGCCAAGCTGGAGAAAATCGCACTGCTTGCGGACTACTTGCGTTCCCTCCGTGATCCGGATTTAGAGGCCGCAACCCGTTATTTTACCGGAAATCCGTTTGCCGCGCGGGAGCAGAAAACACTGGCACTGGGTGCTCGCACTATCATCGCGGCGGCCCAAAACGCCTGGGGTTTCGACGATAGGCAACTGCACCTAAACTATCGCGAGCATGGTGATCTCGGCGCGGCGCTCTGCGGTTTCGTTCGACCCTCCCCGGACCTCGGTCTCTTCAAAGCCACTCTTACACCCGCGGCGCTTAAGCTGCTCTTCGACGACATTGCGGGCGTGTTCGGGAAAACGGCCGGCAAGAAGCGCCAGTTACTGTGCGAGCGAATCTTCGGCGCTTGCACGCACGCCCTCGAAGCCAAATACATCATTAAAATCATGACGGGCGACTTGCGCATCGGACTGCGCGAAGGGCTGGTCTTTGAGTCACTGGCTTTCGCCTTCGGCCGTGCCGCTCCACAAGTACGTCGAGCGGCGATGCTGTCGGGCGATATCGGTACCGTTGCCGTTGCCGCACGCATCGATGCATTGGCCGAACTTCGCATTGCCTACGGCGCGCCACTTGCTTTTATGCTTGCCTCGCCAATTCAATTCGGATCCACCTACCGGGAATTGCAAATGGGCAGTTGGATCGTCGAAGATAAGTTCGACGGGATCCGCGCACAGCTCCACAAGCTAGGGCGGGCCGTTCACATCTATTCCCGCACGCTTAACGACGTATCGAATTCTTATCCGGAGGTCCTAGAAGCGGCGCAGCGGCTTTCCGGCGATTTCATTCTCGACGGAGAGCTCGTCGCGCACCGTGACGGAAGGGTCTTACCATTCCGCTACTTGCAAGCCCGGCTGCAGCGTAAGAGCGTGCCGGCGGAACTGCTGGCGCAAATCCCCGTACAGTACGTCTGTTTTGACATGCTTGCGTTTGACGCGCACTATCTGCTTGATGAACCCCTGCGCGAGCGGCGGGCTAAGCTGGCCGAAAGGCTGCGTCCTGATGAGCGCATCGTGCTGGCCCCATGGAAGGATTTGAACGACAATGACAGCGGCGCGCAGTTGCAGGAACGTTTTGACGATGCGCGCGCTCGCGGACACGAGGGCCTGCTCTTGAAACGTGCCGATGCGGCGTACCATCCGGGGCGGCGGGGTAAATGGTGGCTGAAACTCAAGCGCGAGCTGTCGACGCTGGATGTGGTCGTGGTCGCCGTTGAGTGGGGGCACGGCAAGCGCGCGAAGGTGTTATCGGATTATACGTTTGCGGTACGCGGTCAGCGCGGCGATCTGGTGACAATCGGTAAAGCCTACTCAGGATTAACGGACGCCGAGATCGCCGAGCTTACGCCGTGGTTTCTAGAGCATGCAACGGCATCACCAACGCGCCACAGGGTCGCCGTTGAGCCGCAGATCGTCCTGGAAGTGGCGTTCGACATCATACAAAAAAGCGAACTTCACTCCAGCGGCTTTGCGCTTCGCTTTCCGCGCATCGTGCGCTTGCGTCACGACAAACCCCCCTCCGAGATTGACTCGCTAGCGCGCGTCGAAGAGATCTATACCGCGATGCTCTTACGAGAGGGCGTGCAGCTCTAAGCTGAAACGGCTACAATAATTTTCCATCGTCGGCTGCGCCCAGCAACTCCTTACGCACGATGAAGATCGGGGGATCGCCGTGCGCCAAATAAGCGTCATGAAATTTTTGCAAGTTGAAAGCCGGGCCAACTCTCCTACGATAGTCGGCTCGCAGCTTGAGCAACTCGAGTTTTCCTAGCGTGTAGTATCCGTACAACGGATCTTGCGTTCCACGCAGCGCCTCACGATGAGCCGGCTCTTGTGCGACGAAAGCGTTGACTTGGAAGAACTTCGTCGCGTCGGCAACACTCATTCCCTGCGTGTGCTCCCGAAGACCGACAATGAAGCGAGCTTCGCGCAATAGCGCACCCTGCAACTGCGCCAACCGCACCTTGGGATCACCGTTGCCCCACCCCTCATCAACCATCATCTGTTCGTCATAATGCGCCCAACCTTCGGCGTAGGACGGGCTGCTGAGCAGGCGGCGGATCAGAGAAAGTCTTTCGTGCTTCGCAATTGCGAAGTTCACGTA
Source organism: Vulcanimicrobiota bacterium (assembly GCA_030947645.1). GTDB lineage: Bacteria > Vulcanimicrobiota > Vulcanimicrobiia > Vulcanimicrobiales > Vulcanimicrobiaceae > JALZBG01. Next base: position 4,771 of record JALZBG010000018.1, read on the forward strand.
GTGGCCTGGCATGACTTCATGCGCGCTCACGATGGGCCGGTAATAATTGTTGAAAAAAGAGAGGTGACCTTCTGTGCGTTCAGGCGACCAAGTCGGCTCTACTGGCGTAACATTGTAATAGGCTTGTGTGGCGACGCGCTCCAAGGGGCCCGGTGAATCCATCGATGCGAATGTCGTCTGGCGCGCAAACACCGGCGTGGGAACGACTTTTATGTCGTACTCCGGCGGCAGGGTTACGATATGATGCGCGATCACAAATCGCCGTAACCGATCGAGATCGAGCTGCGCGGTAGGCAGTAGTTGGTCCGCAGTTGGGTGATCCGCACCAATTGCGGTCGCCACTTCTTGCGGAGTCTTGCGAGGGTCGATCTTTTTGGCCGTCGCGACGAATTGAACTTTCGTTTCTGCGAGCGCGGCTCGTCCAACGCGTTCATATTGATCCAGAGAAATCGGCGTCAGTTCTTGCAAGCTGAGGCGTTCTTCGAAGACCCGCGGGCCGATGGCGTAGGTTCCCGATGGGTGGGCAAAGGGGCCGGCATTCATCACCCGGCCGAAGTTGTTCACGGCGGCGATCGCCGCGTCATTTGCCTTTTTGAAACGGGTTTGCAAGGCCCTGTCGGTTATGCCCGAAAACGCGCGGGACACCACGCTATCGAAAAAGGCCGCGGCGCCCTTGATGTCTTCCCGTTCTATTTGAGCAGTGGTTTTGTCAACCGTCGTGATGTTTGCAGCGGCAGTTTGCAGCATTGCGGGGATTTGTTCTTCACGCGCGACCACATCCCGCATGCGTGCCTCGAGCGGAGCGAAGTCACGTTTTATCAATGAAAAGACCGCGCCTGACGCCGCGGAGGTGTATTGACTGGGGTGGTGGCGCCAATCCTGCTCTGTTTGCAGCGACAAGAGATTGCTCTTCAGGCGGCCTTCAAAGATCAGATAGTCGTACGATGCCTCTCTGGACAACCTCATGCGATCGATTTGATGCAATGCACTCAGGAATCGCTTCGTACCCGCGATGCGTTGCGCGTAAGAGGTAGCTGAAACGGAACCCAGCCGCGCATCGTAGGCATGAATTCCAACGCCGGTCGCCTGCCCCGGACTATCTTGCCATGTCTGGGCAAAGTAGGACTGCGCCAGCGCATTAAGCGCAGCATCGCCGCTCCCCACCTGCGCCGACGAGGCGCGCGAGACAAGAAGGACCGCAACGCACGCAGCCAGGCTTACAGCGCGGTTGCCCCTCACCTTACCTCCGTAACCTCACGCCGAGCTTGATGTTATCGCAAAATGCGATGCTTCGACGAGCTCAGCATGACAATTATGACTGCTCCGCATGACAATCATGACTGCTCCGCACGACACCAATGATTATTTGTTTTTGTAGCGGGCAATTCGCTTTTCGTTGTACGAAGCAATACCTTCCTTCGCGTCTTCGCTCTTGAAAAGGAGGGATTGCAATTCGCGTTCGAGGCTAAGCGCATCATTCAGCGGCAACTCAATACCGGTAACGACGCTGCGCTTGATATGGCCAACGGCCATCGGCGCCTTGTTGGGGGTCGTGAACTGTTTGGCATAACTCATGATTTGCTCACGAAACGAGATGGCATCGCCTTCGAAGATGTCGTTGAGCATCCCATAGTCGAGAGCTTGCTCGAAGCTGAATGTTCGACCCGTTGCCATGAGTTCGATCGCCCGCGACTTACCCACGAGCCGTGCCAAACGCTGGGTTCCGCCGGTGCCGGGTAGCACTCCTAGCGCCACTTCGGGCAGGCCAATCTTGCCCGCATCTTGCCGTGCGATGCGAATGTCGGCCGCCATGGCGATTTCCAGGCCACCACCGACCGTGTGTCCGTTCAGCGCCGCGATGACCAGCTTGGGCGTTTGCTCGAAACGCGAGAGCGTTTCGTTGGCATGCAAACAAAACATGTACTTGAACTCCGGGGTAACCGAATTGAGCATCCCGATGTTGGCGCCCGCGGAAAAAAACTTTTCACCCTTTCCGATGAGGACGATAACCTCAACCTCACCGTCGAAGCGCGCGTCGAGAATCGCATCGTCCATCTGCCGCATCATCTCGTGCGTGTAGGTATTCGCCGGCGGATCATCCAGCTCGATGAGCGCAATGTGGCCTTCCTTTGTGTAGTTGACCACCCGCTTGGTCCCGAGTTCGCGCTGCTCGCGGCCGAACGGTGTTGCCAACTGGGCCGTGCCATTCTGTTTTTGGTCGGGAGGAAGAATTGCCATTACTGTTTACCTTTCGGCGCTATCCATCCAGGGTTCTTAAAGTAGTCTTGGAGTATCGCGTCGTCGCTCGGTGTCGGTAATACCGTGGGCGCGTGGGCCTTCCATTCTTCTTCGGTCAAGCGGCGGCCATCGATGCCCCACCGCTGATCCTTGTATGCCCCGATTGCGCGATTAAAACGAATGTCAGGCACGTAGAGCTTCGCCTCCGAGGGATTCACGGCGTTGACCATTGCAACCGTCTTACTGACCTCATCGTAAAACTGCGAGCGCGCCCGCTCGTTCAACTCATCTCGATTCACAGGCTCATCGGTTCGGTCTTCATCGACGCGCCCTTTGATGCCCCAGGTGTAGGCCCACTGAGCGGAACCGGAATGGTCGGTTCCAAACAGATCGAGTGAACCGGAGATCCATTTATTGTAATATTTTTGCTGCATCGAAACGGGAATCACCGCTGCCTGCGCTATTCGCTTGAGCCCTGAGATGCCGGTGCCCATATGGTAAGCTTCCTCCCGCAACATCGGACCCATCGACGCAGCAAGCGGCGCAAATCCGGAATGCGAGAGCATCGTCAACTGAAATTTTCCGTCACGATCCATGAAGTTGGTATAGGCAAAAAAATCGAGCCAATGAAGAACGTCCTCATTGAAGGCGTTGAGCAAGCGATTCTTTTTGCCGAATGCGCGGCGCTCCAGCATCTTTTGAGCTTCAATTTTCCCATCCGACCCGAACTGCTTCACGAGAAGATGACACATCTGGTAGCCGTGGCGCGTCTCCTCGACCATGATACGCACGAGTGAAGCCAGATCGTATTCCGACGGTGCATTGTTTACGAGAAAGCGCTGCTGCTCGTTGGAAGCGAACTCGGTGTCCCCTTGATAAATCACCATGTTTAAAACGGCATCGCGCATGCGCTGATCGGGGATTTCTAGAGCCCTTTCCCACTTGCGCTCACCGCGGAAATCTCCAAAAGTAATTTCATTGGTCGGCAATTCGCCGTATTTCGCCTGAAACTCGTACCCGGGCATGTAACGGTCCATCAATTCCGCGTTGAGGCCGATATCATCTTGCCATTGCTTGAGGAGGTCGATCCAATCGTCAAAGGTGGTTATGCGCGCCATGTTTCTCCCTGTCATTTGAGCGGGGGTTGCTCATACATGACGGTTTTGATACGATATGTGTAAATACCGTCATATGATAGAAACTAAAGCGGACCCTGTCAAGGCCGAGCTGGACGCTCGGGTGGTCACCCGCCCGAATTCTTTCATTTTTACGCTGTACGCGGATTTTGCGCTTGGACACGGTGATGAAATTCCAATGCGCAGCCTGCTCACGCTCATGGCAGAGTTTGGGCTCTCCGAGCAGGCAGTCAGGCAGGCGGTTTCGCGCATGTCCAAGCAAGGCTGGCTGCGCGCACGCAGGACCGGAGCCCGCTCGTTCTACGCGTTGACCGCTCGCGGCATTCGTCGTATCAAAACCATCGGTCCCCGCGTCTATGAACCTGCCGAGGAGTGGGATGGGCGGTGGCGGCTGCTCACATACACCGTTTCAGAAACGATCCGCGAGAGCCGGGATCGCTTGCGCAAGGATCTGAGGGTGTTGGGATTCGCGCCCCTGTGTGCGTCCACGTGGATCTCTCCGCGAGAAGCTTCCGGCGCTGCTCGTGAAGCGGCGAATGCTGCGGGTCTGGGGAGCCGGATCGATCTTTTCACAGCGGAGTATCGCGGCCCGATGGGCGATCATGAGTTGCTGCGCAAGTGTTGGAACGTTGACGCTATCGCCCAAGCCTATGGCGAGTTCATCGAGCGCTACCAATCCAGGGTACGCTTTGAACGCAAAGCGGCGACGCTTTCTAATGAAGCGGCCTTTGTCGAACGGTTGTGGCTGGTGCATGATTTTCGGCGTTTCGCCTACATCGATCCCGGTTTGCCGAGCGTACTCCTCCCGGCGCACTGGGCCGGATCGATCGCGTCCTCGCTTTTCCGGCAGTACTATCAAATCATTTCAAGTCGCGCAACCCAGTTTTATAACAGGGCGCTTGCCGATGCGGGCAAGGCATGAAGCGAGCGGAATTCATTCTTGCAACGTCATCCATGCTGAGCGCATCCGGTCTGCGGTGCGCCGCGGCGCAAGAGCCTGCGGATGAAGTCCTTTTTGAGCGGCTCACAACTGCGCCGTATCCGCACGAGAGCCGGGCGAGGGGGCACTTGTACGACAAAGTACTCTACGATGCCGCCCACCACTATAACGACAGCACCGTCGGCATCGTGGTTCCGGCCCACTATCGGCCCACGGACGCGGTAGATTGTATCGTTCATTTCCACGGCTGGCGCAATAACGTTGCTCATGCCCTAACGCGGTACCAATTGGCTGCGCAACTCATCCAAAGCCGCGTTGATGCGATCCTCATTGTACCGCAGGGACCGCTCGATGCTCCCGACTCCGGTTTCGGTAAACTCGAATTAAACGAGCAGGGCTTTGCAAATTTCATGAACGAGGTGTTACAACGTCTCCCTATTGCAGGAATCGTACACGCCAACAAAGTTGGTCGAATCGTGCTCACTGCACATAGCGGCGGGTATGGGGGAGCCGGCGGCGTGTTAACGCGAGGCGGGCTCAACGACCACATCAGCGATGTCATTCTCTTCGACTCGGCCTACGGGTATTTCGAAGCATTCGCAAATTGGACCGTGTCGTCGCCCGACCATCATCTGTTGAGCGTCTTTACCGATGACACAAGTACTGGAAACGCCGCCCTAATGGCAATGGTGCAGGGTCCGCAGCCTAATCTTTACGTCCGCCTGGCCAAGGAGATGAGCCTTGCGAAACTTCAGACGCGCGCGCCAACGTTCATTCTCACTACCGACGTTGCGCATGACGAGTTGATGCAGCGATTCGATTGGTATCAGCTGTTCTTGCAAACTACGTCGTTGCAACGACGATAACGCCGGTATTTAGCTGGGTCTTTGCTGACCGCAACCCGGCGTATGGCGCGGGGCTAGTCTTCGCCCTCGTGGAGGTGCAGATGGCAGCCGTCCTCAGCATCGTCGAGCACTTCGCGGGCTTCGGCGAGCACCGTCGCGGAAAGCGCCGAAGCCCTTTGCACGGAGCCGTCTTCGGCAAGGAAGTCGCTCTCAGCCCAGTCCTCCCATGTTTCCAGCGGTTCGCCGTCGACATCAGCCGGAAACCGAACGCAAAATCCCTGTTCCATGTGAAGCCCAACCACCATCACCCGGGTACCGCGCGGAAAGTACATCCCATCTTTCCATAGAGTGCCATAGGTGGTGTCGTAGTTGGTTCCGATGCGCAGATTTTCGATGGTTGACTACACTCCGAAGGGATTGATCGGTTTTTCGCCGGTATACGTAATCACGCTTTTGGTCTCGGAATAGAGCCGCATCGTTTCAAGACCCAATTCCCGCCCGTACCCTGACTGCTTGTACCCGCCGAACGGGATACCGGGGAACACTGCGTACGGCGTGTTGATCGCAATGGTACCGCTTCGCAACGCCCGGGCGACGCGATTGGCGCGACCAACATCCCGGGACCAAACGCTGGCCGACAGACCGAAGTCCGAATCGTTTGCCAGGGCAATGGCTGAACGTTCATCGTGGCACTTCAAGAATGCGACCACCGGTCCGAAAATTTCTTCGCGCGCCACGCGGTGCGTCGGTTTCACTTCGAACGCAGTGGGACTCCAAAACATCCCGTCCTCATGATCTCCGTTGACTCTGGCGCGGTCACCACCGAACAGTTTTTTGGCCCCTTCATTTTCGGCGGTGTCGCAATAGGAGGCAATCTTATCGAATTGCTGACGCATTGTGATCGCGCCAATCTGCGTTTGCGGATCCTCCGGATTTCCAACGCGTAAGTACTGGGCCTTCGCGCTGAATTTCGATAGAAAATCGTCGTACACGGATTCGTGCACGATGACGCGCGAGCGGGCCTCGCATGTTTGACCCGCATTGTAAAAGATTCCGTAGAGAGCACCGGCAACGGCCGCATCGATATCCGCATCGTCAAAGACAAGGGAAGGCGACTTGCCACCCAACTCTAGAGTTACGCGTTTCAGCGTTTGCGCAGCCGTGGCGGCAACCCGTTTCCCCGTCGGAGTGCTTCCCGTGAAGGCAATCTTATCGATTCCGGGATGCTCCACGATTGCTTGTCCCAGTTCCGTTCCGGGACCGGTAACGACGTTAAGCACGCCCTCTGGAAGACCAGCTTCAAGCGCAATTTTGCCCAACTCAATCGCACTCAGCGGTGTCGACGGTGCGGGTTTCAAGACGATTGTGCACCCCGCCGCCAGGGCCGGCGCCACCTTCCAGCTTGCGAGCAGCAGGGGGAAATTCCAGGGAACGATTGCGCCTACAACGCCGACGGGGTCCAAAAGCGTGTACGTTAAGTAGGAGTTGGTGGGGCCTGGCAATGTCCAACCGTAATTTTTGGTGGCTGCTCCGGCGTAAAACTCGAACGTCTCTACGATCGCTCCGAGTTCACCCTTAGCAGTCGAGATGGTTTTACCGTTGTCGCGAACTTCGAGATGGGCGAGATCATCCGCCCGCTCCGCGATGAGCTGCGCTATCTTGTATAAAATCTTGCCGCGACGCGCCGCCGAAAAGTTCGCCCACTTGCCGGTTTCAAAGGCGGTTCGCGCCGAGCCAACCGCTCGGTCTAAGTCGTGCGCAGAAGCGCTCGCGACTTGCGCTATGGGTCGACCGGTTGCTGGATTAGCATCGCTGTACGTCTCGCCGTTGCTAGCGTCGACCCAACTCTTCCCGATCAGTAATTGCGTTTTCGTCGCCGCTATCATGTCCTTTCAAAAATGGTCGATATGCCCTGACCAACGCCGACGCACATCGTTGCCAACCCATACCGGCCGTCACGGCGTCGCAACTCGTGAAGCAGCGTGGTGGCAAGCCGTGCCCCGCTGCACCCCAAGGGATGCCCCAGCGCTATCGCACCGCCCCAAACGTTCGTTTTCGCAGCGTCCATTTCCAGGTCCCGCATGCACGCAATGGACTGTGCGGCAAACGCCTCGTTGAGTTCAACAAGATCGATGTCATCCATGCGCAGCTTGGCGCGCGCCAGCGCTTTTCTGGTCGCCGGTACCGGGCCCAGTCCCATCACCGATGGATCGACGCCCGCCACTGCAGAGGTCACCACGCGAGCCATCGGTTGCAGCTCTAGATGTTGGGCTACCGACGCCTCGCACAGCAGAAGGGCGGCCGCACCGTCGTTGATTCCCGAAGAGTTGCCGGCGGTGACAGTTCCGTCTTTCTTAAACGCCGGTTTCAGTCTTGCCAGATCTTCGAGCGTTACTTGCGGACGCGGATGTTCATCCAACGTCACTTCGTGCGCAATCGGTCCGTCACGGATTTGAACGGGCACGACTTCATCGAGGAATGCGGCACTTTCGACCGCAGCCTTAGTTTTCTGTTGCGACTCATATGCAAAGCGATCTTGCTCTTCTCGGGAAATACCATACTGGCCGGCGACATTTTCGGCAGTTTCTCCCAGAGAAACGGGCGGATACATTTGCGCCATCCGCGGATTGACCATTCTCCATCCAAGTGTCGTATCAAAGATTTCCGGCGTGCGGCCGAAGGCACGCTCCGCTTTGAGTTGCACGAAGGGCGCACGCGTCATCGATTCAACTCCACCGGCGATAATAACATCCGCGCAATCGGAAGCAATTGCTTGCGCTGCAGAATTGATCGCTTGCAGGCTGCTTCCGCACAAGCGATTTACCGTTGTGCCGGCGACATGGATAGGCAAACCCGCCAGTAACGCCGCCATCCGCGCGACGTTTCTGTTATCCTCGCCGCTCTGGTTGGCCGCGCCAAAGAAAACGTCTTCAACGCGTTCCGGTTCAATTTGGGTGCGCCTGATCAATTCACTCACTACAAGCGCCGCAAGGTCATCAGGGCGCACACTGGACAGGATGCCGGCGTAACGGCCGATTGGCGTGCGAACGGCATCGATAACCATCACTTCTCTCAACGCAAGCGCATCAGCTTTCCAGGGTCCGGTAAACGTTGCCCGAACGTGGGCCGTATCGAGTTCATTCTATACATCCACACCTCCTAACAAAGGCAGCATCGGCGCGGATGCGTAGGAGGGACCTTTTATCCGCGCAACGTCATCCAGGATGCCTGTCACTCTCTCTGCGCCGATTTCCATTGCCCAAGCAAAGGGCCCCCTGGGATAATTCGTCGCAAGTTTCATCGCCGTGTCGATGTCGTCTTTGGACGCAACGCCTTCCGCACAGGCGTAGAACGCCTCGCTAATGATGGAGCAGACAGTGGCGCCAAGGTACAGTCCAGGTTCGTATCCAACGCGTCGCGTTTGCTTGCCGGCACGCGCAAAGAAGTCTTCAGCCACCAAGAGCGCTTCTTCAGAAGACCAATCGGCCGTTACTATTTCCACCACGAGTTGTTGTGCGAGCGAACCGATCACGCCAAATCCGACAAAACGCTGGGGACGCCCCACGCTCTCCCCCAACCGGCGAAAATCACCGGCATATGCGTCGACGCAGACGACAGCGTCTTCCGCGAGCGCTGAGTCCAGCGCCCGCCATGCCTCCAACCGATCGCCGTCATAGCTGAGGGGAACGTCGACAACGATGTTCGTCGCCGGATCTGCGTTGAGAATGAGCTCATCGTCTTGAAGCAAGGTGACTGATCGGTACCCTTCCCCGGCGGCGTCGAGAAATTCGCGGGCGCGCTTGCCGACGCACAGAATCAACACCATTTCATTCTCGTTTTTGGGCCGGGCGGCTTGTGAGGGCACAGCCGCCTCTTTCGGTGAAGCTCGCGCAGCGCCGTCGCCGTACGAATAAAAGCCCCTTTTGGTTTTACGCCCTAGCTTGTCTTGGGCGACCATCTTCCTCTGTAGCTCGACCGGCGCGAGCCGACGAACACCGGTGCGTTGATAGATTGACTCCGACGTTGCGAGATTAACGTCCAAACCGATCAAATCCATCAGTTCAAAAGGCCCCATGGGAAAGCCGGCGCCACGAGCCAGCGCGTCGATGTCTTCTATACTTGCGACTCCGTCTTCGAGGGCATGCAGGGCTTGTAAGTAAAATGGGCGCGCCACCCGATTGACGATGAAGCCCGGAGCATCACCGGTCACTATACCCGTTTTGCCAAGATTACGGACGAACGCCTTGGCAATATCGATCGCCGGCGGCTCCGTTTTCTCGGTGCGGACGATTTCAACGAGTTTCATGAGAAGAGCCGGATTGAAAAAATGCAGTCCAATCACTCTCCCGGGGTTATGAACGCAGCGGGCGAGGCAGGTTACGGAGAGTGATGAGGTATTGGTCGCAAGGATCGCTTGGGACCCTAGATGATCCGCCAGTTGCCGAAACACAGCTTGCTTTACATCAATTCGCTCGGTAACCGCTTCAATAGCGAGCGTTGCGTTTGCGCTGCATTCAATTGCATCGAGTACGCGAATCAACCGCACTGCGCCCGCGCAGCGGCCACGCTCCGCTTCTTTTTTCAGGCGTTCAGGCGTTCGTGCCCGAGCCGCCTCATCGACCTCGATGAGATCGACCGACCACCCCGCCCTTGCGGCGGATAAAGCAATACCGGCGCCCATGGTTCCTGCGCCGACTACAACAACGTTGTTCACCAGCCGTCCTTCGCTTGCGCTGCCAAAAAGACTCGTCGTCATCGCTCCTTTCGGCCATACAAGGATGCCGTGAACGACGGCACGCTGAACCTACCCAAAAGAAGTTCCGCCACGAAACCTCGAGCGGCATTCCCGGTATCTAGGCTGGGAGGCAAAATATGCGGGGTTCATCCTTTCCGATCTTCGTGAAGCTCACGCTGGCGCTGACGGCGGCCATCGTCGCGGTGTTCGTAGTGTTTTTCATTCTGAAAATCGCGCTGCTGGCAGCAGTCGCTGCGGTGATTGTGATTGGTGCAGCGTATGCCGTAAGGTTCGTGCAGCGCCTGAAGTATTCGGCGCGACTGAGTCGTTCAGTAGCAACATATCAACGTTGACAGCATGCGCTCGAAGCGCGAAACTTGTCAGAAACGCTTGAATGCTGTATAACAGTGGCAAGAGACTGGCTTTTACCGCCAGAGAAAGGTGACTCCACGAAATATGGCAGTCAAACGAAAAAAGCGGGCCGGCGCAGTAAAACGCGCGGTGCGCAAAGTGGGCAGCGCGATTAAACGCGCGGTCCGCAAATCATCGTCTCGCAAGTCCACGGCGCGCAAAAAGACGGGCGGCCGCAAAAAGGCAACGGCACGCAAGGCCACCGGCCGCAAAAAGTCCGCCGCTCGCAAAACATCGGGCAGCCGCAAGACGACCGGCCGGAAAAAGGCCGGCCGCAAAGCCACCGGCCGCCGCAAAGCCACATCGCGCACGGCGGGCCGTCGCAAATCGACCGCTAGAAAAACATCGCGCCGGAAGGCCTCGGCCTAAAACACCAGGGTCATTAACGCGAGCGAGCCGCTAGGCGGCTCGCTCTTTTTTTATACGCTGCGAATCACGGGACGTGCTAAACCTAGCCAAAGCACGAACATCAAACATGCGCCGCCCGCCAGTTCGAAGGCAATATGTAACCCGATTAAAGAAGCCATCGATCCAACGATCAGCGCGCCGCCCGGAACAAAGCCCAGCGCAACCATCGAATAGACTGAGATTGCACGGCCACGAACCTCCTCCGGTGAAAGCGTTTGTATCAGGATGTTGGAAATTCCTAAGAACGCCAGCGTCGCAAGGCCGATTGCAATCAACACCAAAATTGCAATCGCAAAACTGGAAACGACGCCCAACACCGCAACGCCCAAGCACATCAGCGCGGCAGCGAGGAGCCACAACAGGCCGCGATCCTCCCGTGAACCGAGCCACGCCGTAACAACGGCGCCTCCGAAACCACCGGCACCCGTCGCAGCAATCAGCCACCCCAAGCCCTTCGCGTCCGTGTGCAGATAATTCAGGGCGTAGGCGGGCAGTAGCAACGAATACGGTCGTGTTAACACAGCCGTTAAGATAAACGTCGTGATAACCCAGCGCAAGATGCGGTGTTCGAACAAGAACTGTATGCCTCGAAGCACCGATGTGAGCATCGGCTCATCGGCCTTCGCACTGGCGGGGGACTCGCGCATGAAGATGAGGGCGGCGACAACTGCCAGCGTGGCAAGCGCGTTAGCGTAAAAAGCACCCGCAACGCTTACGGACGCGATGACGAAACCGGCAATGGCAGGCCCAATAACGGCCGGCGCGTTGAAAGCAATGGAATTGAGACCGATTGCATTACCGATGTACTCGCGACCCACAAGGAGAGGAACCCAACTTTGTCGCGCCGGTGCGTCGAAGGATAATGCTGCGGCTTGCAAGGCGGAAATAGCGAGCACTCCCCAGAGGTTGATGCGATGCAGCGAGGTGAAAACGGCAAGAGCCAGCGCCAATGCTGCGATCAATGAATTCGTCACAAACAACACTTTTCTGCGCGGCCACGTGTCGGCAACAACTCCGGCAATCGGCGAGCAGATCAACACAGGGATGGCTCGTGCCGCGCCCAACAATCCCAGGTACAGAGAACCTAGCCGTGGCGTAGGGGCGAATGTCGTAACAAAGTAACCAATTGCGGTGAATTGCATCCAGGTGCCGAGATTCGATATCAGCAAACCCGTCCAGAGTAATCGGAAATCGCGGAATCGCATGGCTGCAAACAGGCCTATCCGCCGATGCGGTAAAGCCGCTTCCACGCGCGCGGGCGGAACTTTGGATATCATCCTTGCTGGAGCACAATCACGGCTCGCTCGATGAGCTCACGCGCGAGTTCCGGGCCCAGGCGGGCGGCATCCAGTGAGAGGTCGTAGTGGGCGGGATCGCCCCAGCGCATCCGGTAATGATCGCGCGTGTACGCTCCGCGCGCGTCATCAACCCGTGCGATTTCATCGCTCGCCGCCTTTTCCGAAACGCCAAGTTCTTCCATTAAGCGCCGCGTTCTCCACATGCGCGGCGCATATATGAACACCCGTAACACGTCGGGCCGGCGGCCCAAGATGGCATTTGCTCCGCGCCCGAAAAGCACCACATTTCCCGATGAGGCAAATTCACGCACGGCCGCTTCCACTTGATGCAGACACTGCTCGTCGAACGACTGGTTCTGCCCGCTGATGCCTTGCAGCTCAGGCGTCGCTTTTTCAAGCCCCGCGAGAAGACGGGCACCGAATCCGCGACGGGAATCCTGTACGGCATCAACTGCCTGAGGCGAGGTCCGCAACCGTTTTGCGACGACAACCGGCAGTTGTTCGTCGATAAATCGGTAGCCTAAGCGCCCGGCCGCGGCCTGGGCGATCCCTAAGGCCCCGGACCCGTACTCATTGGATATCGTTACGATCATGGAGTCTAAGCTAGCTTTGCGCCGAAGTCGCCGTGGTCATGCCGATGATTCAAACTCGCGACCTTCGCAAGGTTTTTCGATCCGTAAAACGCTCTGCCGGGGCGGGCGGCGCGCTACGTACGCTGTTTTCCAGAGAATACGTCGAAAAAATTGCCGTTCAGGGCGTCAACATCTCCCTGGAGCCTGGTGAGCTCGTCGGATACATCGGACCCAACGGAGCCGGGAAGTCCACTACCATCAAGATGCTCACCGGTATCCTGGTTCCAACCTCCGGTTCCATCTGCGTTGCCGGACTGGTGCCATATGAATCGCGCAAAGAGAATGCTCGCAACATCGGCGTCGTGTTCGGACAACGCAGCCAGCTATACTGGGATTTGCCGCTGTCAGAATCGTTCGACCTGTTGCGCGCGATTTATCAAGTTCCCCGCCCGCGCTACAAAGCCAACCTGGATGCCTTCATCGACATCCTGGAGATGCAAGACTTCTTAATGACCCCCGTGCGCCAACTCTCGTTGGGCCAACGGATGCGGGGCGATTTCGCCGCAGCGCTGTTGCACGATCCCAAGATCGTATACCTCGATGAGCCCACAATTGGCCTCGATGTTGTGGCAAAGGAAAGTATTCGGACGTTCGTACGCACCATTAACGAAGAACGCGGAACCACCATCGTGCTTACCACTCACGACCTCGCCGACGTCGAACGATTGTGCCGTCGCATCGTGCTTATCGATAAGGGCACCGTTATCTACGACGGAGAGATTGAAAAGATCAAGGAACAGTACGGGACGCATCGCACGCTGGTCGTGACGCTCTGCGAACCGTATCCCGATTTTCAAATAGAGCACGCTGAGATCGTTGCGCGCGATGCCACGGTCGTGCGGCTGCGTTTCGATCGCAAGCACGTCAGGGCGGATGATTTAATCCGGCGCGTCACCGAAGAGTACTGCGTTACGGATGTCTCTATAGAGGAGCCTGAACTTGAGTCCATCATCCGTCGGATCTACATTGAAGGGTACACCGATCCGTCGACGCAAAGCGCGCCCCTAGGAGTGTGACTATGATTCTATCCAGCAACGGCAAGAAACCGAAGGTTCACGCCAGCGCATACGTGGCCCCTAATGCCATTCTCAGCGGAGACGTCACCATCGAAGAAGGTTGCGCGATTCTGTACGGAGCGGTCATCACGGCCGAAGGAGCTCCTGCGGTCATTGGCGCCAATACGGTGATCATGGAAAATGCGGTGCTGAAATCCAGTGGCGGCAGTGCGATACAGTTTCCTTTAGCGGTAGGCGAGAGCTGCATCATCGGCCCCACGGCCTACGTAGTAGGCGCCTCACTCGACCCCGGCGTGTTCATCGCGGCCGGCGCAAAAGTTTTCAACGGCGCGACGATTGAAGAGGGCGTCAGCGTCGCACTTGGCGGAATCGTCCACATCAACACACGGTTGCCCAGCGGAACTCATGTGCCCATGCAGCACATCGCGTACGGAGATCCCGCAGCGATTCATCCACCTCGTGAAGCCCCGGAAGTTCACAAGCAAATAAACTTCTTCGAAACGGTTTTTAACTTGCCGTACAGCGACGACGTTCGAGCAAAAGCGGCGGAAGCGTACGCAAAGTTTCTGCGTAAGACGCACGCTAAAGATGCGACTGTCGACCAAGCGGTGGCGGCGACGAAGCCGGGTTCTCCGAAAGGCGCTCCCACCGGCAAGACGCGGGAGGAACCGCCACCTACGCAGTCCGCTGACGTTGCCAAGGTGCTTGACGTGACGTTCATGGAACTCGAGGAAGCCCGAATGCGGCGGGAAGCAGCACTAGACCGAGAGCGGCGCGGCAAGCCGAAGTAAACTCGTGCACTGGGAACCCTATGTAGAGTTCGCCAAAAAGGCGTTCTCCCGCGAATCAACATATCGCATGGAAGTTTTCACCAACGTAGGCTCGTTGATTATCCGGGTCTACTTACTGCGCTCATTGTGGACCGCGCTGTACGCGCAAAATGCGGCTCCCTTGGGACTACCGCTCCACGCGATGATCACTTATGCGACCGTCGCATTATTGATGTCGCTGATTCTTGAAATCGATGGCACCAGGGCCATACGTGAAAAGGTTCGCGAAGGAACCATCGCAACGGATCTGATGAAACCGATCAGCCTGCCGTTGTACTTCTTCAGCGA
>JALZBG010000205.1 GCA_030947645.1 Vulcanimicrobiota bacterium
TCGCTGCGGCTCTCGTGTGGACGGCATCGGGGAAGCGGCGCGCGGTGCCGGCGGCGCTCCCCCTAGTCCCAGGCATGCCCGAAACGACGGTCACGGCACCTGCAGGCATTCTGGAGCGCGCCGTCGTGCACTTACAGGAAACGCGCAGTCGCGACGCGGTGCTGGGCGTGCGCGAAATCTTGCGAGAGATGGTGAGTGCGAAGAACGGCGCCACACTGAACGACATACTTCACGTCCTCGACGGGCGCACGCAATTACACACCGTTCTTCGGGCGACCGAACGCGCCGCTTTCATCGGCGAGGGACACTTGCCGGCAGCGATAGACGAAATGATCGCCGCACTACATCGGCATCGAGCATGAGCGTGCAACCGCAAGCGCTCTTCGATGCTCTGCGGAAAACGATTGTCGGCCAACACTCGGTGGTGGAAGCATTAGTACTGGCGCTGATTTCCGGCGGCCACATCCTGCTGGAAGGGCCGCCTGGGCTAGCAAAAACGCTCGCATGTCGCGCCCTTGCGGCGGCGCTTGACGGCGAGTTCAAGCGAATTCAATTCACGCCGGATCTGCTACCGAGCGACGTGATCGGAACCCGCATCTTCAATCAGCACGAAAGTGGATTCAGCACCGCACTCGGTCCAATTTTTGCCAACGTGGTACTCGCCGACGAGATCAATCGCGCGCCGGCAAAGGTTCAATCAGCCCTCCTGGAGGCAATGCAAGAACGGCAGGTCACCATCGGTCCCCACACGCACACGCTACCCGATCCGTTTATCGTTATGGCAACGATGAACCCGCTGGATGCCGATGGAACCTATGCCTTACCGTTAGCGCAAATGGATCGCTTCCTACTCAAGGTGAACGTCGGGTATCCCTCACGCGAGGAAGAGCGCACCATCTTGGAACGGTTTGCGATTGACAAAACGTTGCTCGCGCGCGCTGCAGCATCGCTCGATGACGTTCGATCGTGGCGCCAAGCCGCGCATGACGTCCACCTGGCGCCGGCGCTCAAAGAGTACATCGTCGATCTCGTCGCGATCACACGCGATCCACGACGCTTGCCGGACGATATGTCCGAGTTCATCGATCGAGGCGCCAGCCCGCGTGCCACGCTGGCCATTGCATTCCTCGCGCGCGCTAAAGCATTGCTTGACGGCAGAGATTTCGTCATGCCCGACGATGTGCGCACCGTGGCGCCCCTGGCACTGCGCCACCGTATAACCTTTAACTATCGCCTGGTAAGCGAAAACATCGATCCTGAAAGCCTCGTTACCGCGCTCGTCGGCGCAGTGCCCGCACCATGAGTGAGCGCCCGAATGCCCTTCGCAATGCGCTTCTTTCAGGACGGCGCCGTCCGCGAAATCCGGGCGGCGGCTCTCCCGCCTCATATCGTGGCGACGGTTACGAGTTCGCAGAACTGCGCCAGTACGTGGCGGGCGATGATCCACGGCGGCTGGATTGGGCAGCGACGGCGCGAGTTGGCGCACTGCAAACCCGCGTCGTACTCGAAGATGTGTCACTCACGCTGGCTGCCGTCTTGGATCATTCCAATTCTATGTACGTCGGGCGCCGTCGTCCGCTCTTCGACGCTGCGCGTGAAGCTCTGCTCGCGTGGTATTATGCCGCTGAATCAAACGATCGCTGTATCCGCATAACGGGCGATCGCATCATTTCGGGAACACTGCGAGGAATTCGAAGTGCGAACTTGTGTGCAAATATAGCGCCGGCGGGAAAGTCGAGCGTCCTCGAATCGCTGGCCCTTGCGCAAGCCGCACTGCAACGGGGCAGCGCGCTCCTGATCATTTCCGACTTTTTCGAGACGAACGCCGCGCACCGCGTACTGCTGGCAAAAGCGGCTTCGCGTTTTGACTGTACGGCGCTCATCGCGCAGGATCCGTGGCGGGACAAGTTGCCGCTGCGGGGTTTCGTTCGTTTGAAAGATGCTGAAAGCGGCGAAAGCCGCCGAATATTCCTAGGAACGCGCGAGCGCCATCGATATCATGAAGCGGTGCACGAACGAGAACGACTGCTCGGCGGCTTGTTTACACAGAGCGGTTGGCGCATGGGGTTTCTAGCGGAAGATGATGGTGCCGCTGCGCTCATGCGCGCCTTCGGACTGCGATGACGTTCGAAAACCCGTCGCTGTTGGCTCCCGCACTCGTTACATGCATCCTATTTTATCTGGCTTTTCAATTTCTGGAGAAACGTAAGACGGGGCAGGAAATTACGTATTCGAACCTTCCCTTTCTCGTTGCCGCGACGCAGCCGCGCGACTATGCGCGCAACAGCATGTTTGCAGGGTGGCTGTCGGGACTTCTGCTGGTGGGCGCGGCGCTCGCCGGCCCACGCGTGACGGCCAGCCTCCCAGCCAAAGACGGGGCCGCCATGATTTGCGTGGACACCTCCGGTTCGATGGCCGCGCGAGACATCGCGCCAACGCGTTCGCAAGCGGCGAAGGATGCAGCGCGTGCATTTGTCTCTACCGCTGCGGCCGGCACGAAGGTCGGAATCGTGGGGTTTTCGACCTCAGCGAGTGTGATACAACCGCTCACGGCAGAACGTCAGGCGGTGCTTGAAGGGATCGATCGGATTCCGGAGCCCAACGGCGCGACGGCTATCGGCGACGCGCTGACTCTCGCGGCACAACAATTGCCGGCGCACGGACATCGCCTCGTCGTCCTCGTCACCGACGGAGTCAACAATCGTGGGGTCGATCCGCTAGGCGTTGCGAAGTTTCTCGGATCGCAGCACGTGCCGGTGTATACCGTCGGTATCGGTACTAACGACAGCGGACAACTTATTCCGGGCACGAACGAACCGGCCAACATTGATGAAGATGCATTACGCTCCTTGGCCGATGCCGCTGGTGGTACATATGCGCGAGTTGGAGATGCGACCCAGTTGCGTTCGGCGCTGGAGCATCTGGGAGCGACCAGCACGTTCGAACGCCGCAAGATCGAGGTCAAGTTTCCGTTCGCGGTCGGTGGGGCAACCGTCATGCTATTGACGTTCTTGGCAGGGTTTGCTTTGGGAAAAATTCCGTGAGCATGTCGGAACCGTTTGCCGAAAGCGCACGACAATCAATGGTGTTCGCACAAAAAGAAGCGCAACGGCTGGGCGATCGGGACATTCACACGCGCCATTTGCTGCTTGGCATTCTCGCGGAAGCCAATTCGGTTGCCGCTCGTGCGTTGCAGCACTCCGGTGTTACGCTGGATGCGGTTCGCGCGCAGGCTGACAAAGACGTCCGAAGCGCAGTTGGGATAGTGGGTGAAACTCGTTTCAGCCCGCGCTCGAAGCGGATAATCGAGCTGGCCTTTGCCGAAGCGAGAACTTTCAGTCACGATTGCGTCGGCGCAGAACACTTAGCGCTCGCGTTACTGAATGAAAACGATGGAAGCGCCGCGGAACTGTTAACGGCATTACACGCGGACCGGGATGCGGTTCGCGCTGAAATCATGCGCAATATTCAATCG
>JALZBG010000070.1:0-4401 GCA_030947645.1 Vulcanimicrobiota bacterium
CCGTCATCCGACCGAACGTAACCAGCGGTGTCCAATTCGAGTTCGCCGCGGAAGATCGCGGTGTTCGGATCGTGACCGATTGCAATGAATAGGGCATCGGCAGGGAGGACGGTGCGGCTGTGATCAACCACGTTATGAAAGCGCAAACCGGTCATGATCCCCTCGCCAAGCACTTCATCAACAACGGTATTCCAGACAAAGTAAATCTTGTCATGAGAGCGCGCGCGTTCAGCCATGATCTTGCTCGCGCGCAACGAATCGCGGCGATGAACTATGGTTACACTTTCGCCGAACCGCGTCAAGAACAAAGCTTCTTCCATGGCAGAATCCCCGCCGCCGACCACAACAATTTTCTTACCGCGAAAAAAAGCGCCATCGCAGGTTGCGCACGTTGAGACGCCACGTCCCCGTAGCTTTTCCTCGCCTGGAACGTTAAGCCAGCGCGCGCTAGCGCCGGTTGCAACGATGACCGTGTCGGCGGAATACTCGTCTCGATCGGTACGTACGACCAGCGGCTTGCTCGAAAAATCCACGCTTGTAACGTCGACGTTGTGAATTTTGGCTCCAAAACGCTCGGCTTGTTCCCTGAAGGCGATCATCAGATCAGGACCCATGATTCCTTGGGGGAATCCCGGATAATTCTCGACCTCGGTTGTCAGCATCAACTGTCCGCCGTACATACCGCCGGCAAAGACGGTCGGCGCTAGATTAGCGCGTGCGCAATACATTGCGGCTGTGAGTCCGGCGGGACCCGATCCGATAACGATGACGCGTTCCATCGACGGTTTTTTCGACCGTATCAAGTAGCTCTCCGGTCTGTCATCGAATTGAAGCCCTATGCTCGAAGATGACTTTAGCGACGTTCTCAAAAAAGCACAGCGCGGCAGAGGTCTGGACGCCTACGCTCTAGCTCGGGTAACAGGCCTCGAAGCCTCAGAAATCGCAGATTGGCAAAAGGGCAACTCGGCGCCGAGCGATGCCCAGGCTCGAGCACTCGCCGCAGCGCTCGAACTCGACGGCAGCAAACTCGCCGACGCAGCCGCCGTGCGCTGGCACCCGCCGGCGATCGAGGTCTCCGGCGTGCGACACCATCCGCAAAGCCCACACCCAAGTAACGGCTACGTCTTTTTTCTCGATGGCGGGAAGCGTGCGGCACTGGTCGATCCTGCAGGGATGCCCCAGAATCTGCTTCGCATTTTAAGCGGCGGCAAATACGGATTGCAATACATCCTCATCACGCACAAACATCCCGATCACTGCGATGCCACCGCGGACGTTGCTGCTGCTTTTCCGCAAGCGCAGATCGTTATGCACAAAGCCGACGTCCATGCGATTGGATCCCTGAGCTCGCGCGCCTTCCCGATTAAGAGCGGCGAGGAGCTGCCCTTCGGTGACGAGGTGCGTATTCGAATGCTTCACACCCCGGGGCACACCGACGGGTCATCGTCGTTTGTTTTTAAGTCGACGGTTTTTACGGGCGATACGCTGTTTGCGGGAAGCATCGGGGGAGCATACGGAGACAAGACCACATACGGGGATATTCTCAACAGCGTTCGGACCAAACTCTTTAGCTTGCCGGACGACACCGTCATCATGCCCGGTCACGGACCACCCTCAACCATTCAGGAAGAAAAACAGCACAACCCCTTTTTCCCGTGAGCTGCGGCCCGAAGCAGTCCGGGCTCCGAGCGATTGGTCCGCTAACGGATGGCGACGACCGTGATGCCGGTTCTTGCTTTCGTGCTGCCGTCGGAAGCTTCGACGTTCACGTGAGTCTGCTTGGGCGCTTTTGCATCGCTTTGGATGAGCTGAAATTCCACGACTTTTACACCCGAGGGAGGGATTATCACCGACGTCCGAAGCGGCGCGCAAACGCGATCGGTGCAGAACGATGCGATCCATCCCTTCGCAAGATCGGTGGCGCGCAAGGTGACGCTCCGCTTGGGGTTGCCGCCGACGACGAGCCGGTACTTGATTGTGCCGGCGATGCTTCCGGGCAGGTCAGCACCTGTCCACGGCGCGAGTGACACGGTGGTTTTTCCATCCCTCCCGAGTTCGAGCGCTATGTCGGCTTCTTGACCTTCTTCCAGATACATCGCGTATCGCTCATCGTTCTTGGGCAACTTCAGCGTCCAGGCCATGAGTTGCGCAAACTCGCGGTGCGCGGCGGCTCGATCGCCCGCTTTGGCATAGGTCCGGCCGCTGTACAAATGCGTCCAGGCAACAGTGCGAATCGCTTTCGCGGTATGCGGCGTCGTTGCAACCCGCGCTTGCGCTAAAGCGACGGCCGAGGCCATGGCCTTTTCGGCAGCCCCATACTCTTTGCGCGCGACATACCCATTCCCCAAGCTAACATAAATGTCAGGACTGGGGGCCAAGGCGGCAAGCTGTTCGTCCGCGGCTATCTGCTTCGAGTAATCCTTCAGTTCGTATGCCGCAAACGCAAGGCCTGAGAGCGCGTCTTGGTCTTTTGGCGAAAGCGCGAGCGCGCGCTCATATGCCGCAATGGCCTCCGTCCAGCGCTCTCTATCCGTCGCAGCATCGCCGTGCATGCGCTGCAGAAGCGTCCGCTCGGCGGCGCTGTTGACGACGGGTTCAAACGCCGTGATGGCCTTATCGCGCAACGCTGCTTGTTCCGCAGTCGTCCGCAAAAAATCGATGGTTAGCCCTTTGGAAGGATCGCTCGAATCGACCAGTTGCTTTGATGTGTCGATGGCGCTGCTAACCGATTTCACGGTGGCCAGAATAGTTGCCGCATCTCCGGAAAAGTTAAACTTGGCGGGCGCCAGAAGCGCGTCGATCTTCTGCTGCTGCGCCGAGGTAATGACGCCATTTCGAC
Source organism: Vulcanimicrobiota bacterium (assembly GCA_030947645.1). Lineage (GTDB taxonomy): Bacteria > Vulcanimicrobiota > Vulcanimicrobiia > Vulcanimicrobiales > Vulcanimicrobiaceae > JALZBG01. The sequence goes on from JALZBG010000070.1 coordinate 2,840, forward strand.
CTGCTTGCGCATCCCTAACAAAAGAGTCCATTTGCGCCACGGACATAACGTCGATGTAGCGAGCCCGTACTACACCGCTTCGATCGATAACGTACGTGGTTGGGAAATAACGTATGTCATACGCACTTTGAAACGTCTTGTCGCGGTCAATTGCTTGGGGGAACGGCACGGACTTCGATGCCACGAACGCCCGCACGATGGGTGCTTGTTCGGTTGAATCGACGCCCAAAAACTCGATGCCATTTTTGTGTAAGGCCTTATATGACGAAATAAGATCCGCCGTTTCTTGACGGCATGGCGGACACCACGTTGCCCACACGTTAATAACGAGGGTTTTCCCTTTATAGGAGTCGAGACTAACGTGCCTGCCGTCAAGCGTGGTCAGAGTGAAGGGCGGAGCCGGTGACCCAACTTGCGGTCCGGTTAGCGCTTGAGCGTCCCCCTTCGCAGAAAACGCTGCGATGAACAATAGGCAGGGAAGGGCTAGAAATCGTTGCATAAGCGGTCCTCGCATTTGGGAACGAGCATTCTCGTTTAACGCAGCAACACCCGTCGCGGTTGCGTTTAAGCTCGCAGCTTATATCCGATCGACGTCATTCGCAGCGCAATTGCGGTAGCGACGGCGGTTAGGAGCCCGATCACTCCGATCGACGTTCCCAGCGGGAGGTAGCTCTGCTGCGTAAAAGTGTATCGGAATGCGTCGATGGTATAAAACATCGGATTAAAGAGCGACAGTGTGCGAATGAGCGGCGGCAGCAACCCAACCGGCGTGAATACGCCGCCCACAAAAATCAGGGGCGTGATTACAAAGGTCGTCGTAACGGCCAGATGATCGAATTTTTCGGCCATGAGTCCTGCGATGATTCCAATCGCCGAAAACAGCGTTGCCACCAGTGACATTACTGCGAAGTAAAGAAACCAGTCTCGGGGAAGCGTGTGGACCAAGAGCAACCCTAAAATCATGATCAGATTCGCGATAATCACGGCTCGTACGACACTACCGATGATCCACCCGCTTACTATTTCGACCGCCGACAGCGGGGCTATCAGCATCTCTTGAATCCAGTTCATAAAACGCCCTTGAAATACCGAGCTGCTGCACTCAGCGTAGGAAGAGTCGATGACCTGCAGCATGATCAAGCCGGGAATCAAGAACGAAGCGTAGGGAACGCCTTCGACGTTTTTGATCCTGCTACCCAACGCTAAGCCAAAAACGAAGACGTAGAGCAGCGTAGTAATGATAGGCGGCCAAATCACTTGATTGATTATGTTGAAGGTGCGCTTCATCTCGCGCTTAATGAGCGTCCACATTCCAACCGGATTCGCAAACGGTCCCGCACGTTGACTCAATTTCCCGTCAGTTCGAGAAAGACGTCCTGCAGAGTCGAGCGCCGGAAATCCACGCCTTCAATCTCGAAGCCTTGGCCTTGAAGCTCGCTTAAGGTGGCCGCTATGTGATCCGGGGCGACGCCCTCGATGGTGAGGGCCAGGTCGCCCGGCTCAAACCGGGCGCCGCGCAGCGTCATCCCCGCCGGCAATTGGACGATTGGTCGATTCACTGT
>JALZBG010000070.1:4411-8998 GCA_030947645.1 Vulcanimicrobiota bacterium
GGATAGTAACGACTGGGTGGACTCCAGGGCGACTAACTTTCCGTGCTCGATGATGCCGATATTGCGGCATAACGCTTCAGCTTCTTCCAAATAATGCGTCGTCAAAAAAATGGTCATGCCTTCAACGTTGAGCCGACGCAGCAGATGCCACAATTCGATTCTTAACTCAACGTCAACCCCCGCCGTTGGTTCGTCTAAAATCAGGAGTCTGGGCGAATGCGTCAGCGCACGCGCCAACGTTAGCCGGCGCTTCATACCTCCTGAAAGTTTTGTCACGTTCACGTTCGCTTTAGACGTTAGATCAAAGCGCTCCAACAGCTCGTCGGCGCGCGCGCGCACGTCCTTTTGCCGCAAACCAAAGTAGCCGGCTTGATAGATCAAGATTTCCCGTATCGTCAAGTAGCGGTCAAAATTGTATTCCTGCGGAGCAACGCCGATGAGCCGCCGCGCCGCACGCCAGTCTTGCACGGTATCGTGTCCGAATACGGCGATGCGGCCGGAATTAATTACCGCAAGACCAACGATCGCGTTGATGGTCGTTGTTTTTCCGGCGCCGTTGGGGCCCAGAAACCCGAAGAAGTCGCCGGCTTGCACGGTGAACGAAATATCATCGACGGCTGTGAAACCGTCGTAGCGCTTAACGACACCATCCGCAGTGATGGCCGGCAACGCTCCATTTAGGGGATGATCGTTTTTAATTTCTTGTACCGCGCTCGGCGGAGGACGTTGATGCGTTCATCACTCTGCGGAATCCCGCAATTGCGCAGTTGGGTTGCAACTCTCTTCACGTCGAAAGCAACGCGGCGGTGTTTTACTTCCCAGCCACCCGGACGCTCGGTGAGAATAGCGTAGCCCGCCCGCGGATCGCCGTCCTTCGGGAGCCCCGCCGAAGCGACGTTGACCAGCAACCTGCCGCGCCATAAACGCAAGAACGGCAAGTGCAGATGGCCGAAGGCAATGGTCTTGGCACTTTCCTCGCCAATCATCCGTTCAAGATCCGCGTCCGATGCGTCCGGCCAGATGTGCTCATCGTCGGATGTAGGATTGGCGTGCACTATCAGCAACTCGTTGCTCGAATCGCCCAAACGCAACGAAAACGGCAACTCTCCCATCCATCGTAACCACTTCTCGCCGATTTCTTGGCGCTGCCACTCGATCTGTGCCCGTTCCTCCGGGTCGAACCCGTCCAGATCGCCGCTGGCGATATACCGGTCGGTATTGCCGCGAATGCAGGTGGCATTCAACTCGGCAAGACGCTGCAGCACCTTCCTTGGCTTGGGTCCATCAGAGCAATAATCTCCCGCTCCGACGATGACGTCCGCGCCGCCCTGCCTGATGAGATCGGCTACGCATGCATCGAGTCCTAAGAGGTTGCCGTGGATGTCCGAGAAGACTGCAACGCGCTTCATTTGGCACGCGCAATGGGCAAGACCAACATCGACGGCGTCAGGCCGACTTTCCCGAATTCCTGCAAATCGATCGCTTCGATCGCCACTCCCGCGCGGCGCATCTTGCTCAGAGAAGTTCGGAAGCGCAAATTGGCAAGCACGCGCCGTTCTCCAAGCGGAAGAACGCCGGCCGCCAGTTCTTCACCCCGATCCAAAACTACGGTATTGAACCCTGCAAACGCTGCCGTATCGACACCCGTTGGAGCGACGACGATGGTGTCTGCGGAAACCGGGCTCGCAATGCTGCGCAGCGCGGGAGCGCCCGGCGCCATGGCGACTTCGAGCACATTCCTACCGGCAGAACGGGCGATATCCGCAAATGTGGAACGGCCGAGCGCATTGGAGCGTCGCGAAACGCCGATGAAGGCGGTATCCGCTATCAGCAAGATCTCTGAACCGTCAATCGATGCGGGTGGCTCGATGCTCGCCAAGATCGGCACCCCCAGACGCTCGAATTGCGCGCGAGTACGCGCCACGTCATTGGGACGGTGAAAGACTGAATTGCGCATCATCACCGCACCGCTTTCTAAAACCACTGCGGTGTCGGCCGCGGCGACTGAAAGCGCGCAGCCGGTGCCGGCGTCAATCACCGTGGTTTCCACGCGGAAATACCGCAACGTTTTCTCCAAGATGAGATGCTGCTCGACGGCGCGCGAGAAAATTGGACTGGGCTCGGCGGGCAACGGCGTCAACCGGTCGAGCGCCGGAGTGGGGCGGATCAGCAACGCTGCGCGCAACGTGGCCGTCGCGTTCGTCCTAAGGCGCTTCATGCGGTCGGCAAGCTTACGGTTGGGCGCTGCGCCAAACCTCCCGAGTGGGAGGCGCCGCAGCGCTCCAGTCCGCGGCTAAGTCTTGCGACCCCTTCCCGGGCCACGGGCTCCGCCAGGTCACCGAAAGAAAGCCGCAGCGCCGGCGGTCCGGCTCGCGTAGGGTACGACGGCTGCGCCGGCATGACCAGTACTCCGGCTCGAGCGCACTCCTCAAAAGCAGCTTGCGCAGATATGCGGCTTGGCAAGCGCAGCCAGACATTCACGCCTGCAGCCGGTGGCAACACGTGCGCCCAGGGGACGCCTTCGATTAACGCCTCAAGGAAGGCGTCCCGACGGCAGCGGTATAGGTTACGAGCGAAACGGATGTGGCGCGGGTACGCGGGCGTATTCATGAAGCGCCACAGGGCTCGCTGGGTCAGGGTTGACGTGAAGACATCGGCGCGCATCTTGGCGAGCTCAAGCGCTTCAGCAAGCGTGCCCCGGCAATACAAGTATCCGATACGCAGTGCCGGAAAAATAGATTTGCTCAAACTTTCCATAGTAATGACCCGACCATCCGTGTCGTGAGCGGCGAGCGGCGGGGGTGAGGCCGCATCGTACGTGAAGGCCCAACCGGTTTGATCTTCTAAAATCAGCACGTCATAGCGGCGAGCGAGGGCCACGATCTGTTTCGCCCGGCGCTGCGGCAGTACGGCGCCGGATGGATTCTGCGCGATGGGGTTGACATAAAATAACCGGGGCCGGTACTCGGAAAATACACGCTCGACATCGTCGACTCGCACGCCATCAAGGTCGCTTTCTACTTCCACATATGTGGCTCCGCGAGAATCGAAGACGCCTAAAGTTCCGGCATAGGTCGGGCTCTCCGCAGCCACGACCGCGCGCTGTTCCAACACGACGGTGGCAACCAGATCCGCAGCTTGCTGCGCTCCCGAACAAACAATGATATCCTCCATGCGAGCCGGACAGCCGCGGCTGCGCAACGACGACGCCAACGTTTCGCACAATTCTTTGTCGCCGCTGCTCGCCCGATATTGCATCGATTCGGCTGGATCGTCGAGCACCGTTCGCTGCATGGCGCGTCCAAAATCTTGCAAAGGAAAGGTTTCCGGCGCCGGATGTCCCGTTGCAAGGGAGATTGCCCCCTGCGCCGTAGCGCGCGCAAGTTGGTCCAATACCCCTTCCATGCGTTCGGCGCGCGCAAAGCGCGCAATGTCCGGTTCCCAGCGACGGGCGAACGGCGCGGGCGCTACCGCAGGGCGAGCCACAAACGTTCCCTTACCGACGCGTGCATTGGCGCGACCGCGTGTCACGAGTAAGTCGTACGCATTGGAAACGGTCACGAGTGCGCATTGCAATTCTGAGGCCAACTTGCGCATCGCCGGCAGACGTTCCCCGGGCTGCAGCTGCTCGGACTCTATGGCTTGTGCAATATGATCGGCGATCTGCACGTAGAGCGGGCGTCTATCGCCCGCATCCAGTTCAAGATGGTCGATCGAGGCGGTATCCAATCCCCCGCACACTCGAGATTTCCACCGGCGTCTGAACTTCGGCAAGCTTTTTTCGCAAGGACGCAATGTGCACATCTACTACCCGCGTTGGTACGCCGGAGACGTCATTCCAAACGTGTTCCAGTATCTGCGCCCGCGTCAGAAGTTTTCCCTCGGCTTCCGCAAGATGCCACAGCAGCCGGAATTCCAGCGCGGTGAGCGTAACGCTGCGCTCATTGTTGTCAAGCGTATGGAAATCGCGCACTAAGGTGGCCGTTCCCAGTTGCAGTTTACTGTTGGCCTCTTGCCCCGAAGGTCTATCCCGGCGGCGCAAAAATGATGCGACACGCGCAATCAGCTCGTTATTGGAAAACGGTTTTGTAATGTAATCGTCGGCGCCCATTCCCAAACCCAAGAGCACGTCTTGCTCCCGCGAGTGTCCGCTTACCATCAAGATGAAAGCGGGGCTCGAACCTGCCAGGGACGTGCACACGTCCAGTCCGGATATATCCGGCAACCCTACGTCCAAAATGACCACGTCCGGTTTATATGAATCCGCCACTTCGAGACCTTGCGCACCGGTCAGTGCGACGCGTACGTCATAGCCGGCGCGTGACAGTACGGTCTCCTCGAGCTTGGCGGCGTCTTCGTCGTCTTCAATAACTAGAATGCGTGCGGTCATGTCGCCCAAACCTCTACAGCAAGCTCCTTAGACGGAAACGGTAACATCTTCGCCCTCCGTCATCATAAGGCTTCGACGGGCGATGCCTTCGTCGACCGCCGCTTGAGCAACTCCCTTTGCCACGGCTTCGACGACTCGACTGTCAAAGACGCTGGGAACCACGTATTCGGGACTCCGCTCACTATCGGTTACAATCG
>JALZBG010000206.1 GCA_030947645.1 Vulcanimicrobiota bacterium
GCGCATCATCGCCGAACAAGGGTGAGCGACCTCCCCATTATGCGCAGTGCCGCTGAGATCTCGAAGGGAGTGCGCGACGGCGAATTTTCTGCGACGGAAATCACCGAAGCTGTTCTCGCGCGCATTGAGGACATTGATGATCGGGTTGGTGCGTATCTCGCACGACTGCACCGGCTTGCGCGCGAAGCGGCTAAGAAGGTAGACGAACGCGTCCGGCAAGGTGAGCAGTTGCCGCTGGCGGGCGTTCCGATGGCAATCAAAGACAACATGTGTCTCGCGCAAACGCCTACGACCTGCGGCTCTAGGATATTGCAGGGTTGGGTGGCTCCGTATACAGCGACTGCCGTTGCGCGGATGCTCGATGCAGGCGCGATTCCAATCGGCAAAGCAAACATGGATGAGTTCGCCATGGGCAGCTCATGCGAAAACAGTGCGCTCGGCGTAACGCGCAATCCGTACGACCTCTCGCGAGTTCCCGGAGGTTCAACGGGCGGAAGCGCCGCCGCCGTTGCCGCGTACGAAGCGGCCATTGGACTGGGAAGCGATACCGGCGGTTCAATTCGCGAACCTGCGGCATTTTGTAATCTGGTCGGATTGAAACCGACGTACGGGCGCGTGTCACGCTACGGTTTGATCGCGTTCGCGTCAAGCCTCGATCAGATTGGCCCAGTCGCGCGCAGCGTTGAAGATGCGGCCCTGGCGTATGACGTTCTTGCGGGCAACGATGTGCTTGATTCGACGAGCATGCAGCTTCCGGTCGAGGCAACGGCGGGCGCGCTGACCGAGGACCTTCGTGGGATCCGAGTGGGGATCGTCAAAGAATTCTCCACCGCAAACCTGGGATCGCAGATAGACGCTGTGTATAAAAGCGCCTACAGCGAACTGGAGAAACTCGGCGCAACTCTAGTGGAAGTTTCCCTTCCTACAGCCGACTACGGGCTCCCGACGTATTACCTGATTGCGCCGGCGGAATGTTCGTCGAATCTCGCACGTTTTGACGGCGTGCGCTACGGACTGCGTGTGGAAAGCGCGGACACCGGCGCAATGTACGAGGCCACACGCGCTGCCGGTTTCGGGGACGAAGTGAAGCGCCGGATACTCATTGGTACGTATGCTCTTTCGAGCGGCTATTACGATGCCTATTATGTGAAGGCTCAGAAAGTCCGTACCCTTGTTGCGGAAGATTTTCGCCAAGCCTTCGAGCAGTGCCATCTCATTGCGGGGCCCGCCGCCTCATCGCCGGCATTTCAATTTAACGCAAAGAGCGATCCGTATAGCATGTACATGATGGACTATTACACGATACCGATGTCGCTGGCTGGATTGCCGGCGCTTTCGGTTCCGTGCGGCTACGTGACGCCGCAAGGCGGCGACGTGCCGATGCCGATGGGTCTGCAGCTTACGGCGCCCCTGTTTAACGAGCGTGCGTTGCTCGGCGCCGCGCATGCGTACGAGCAAGCCACCGCCCATGCCCGCAACGGTGAGCTCCATTCGTCACTACGCCCCGGTCGCACGGCGCGCTCAGTCGCGTGATGAACGAGGGCTGGCAGCCGGTAATCGGTATCGAGTGTCACGTTGAATTGAAGACAAAGAGCAAAATGTTCTGCGCGTGCCCAAACGAGTTCGGGGCCGAGCCGAACACGAAGGTCTGCCCCGTATGTTTGGCTCTTCCCGGGTCGCTCCCGGTTGCAAACAAAAAAGCAATCGAATTGGTGCTTCGCGCCGGAATGGCGTTCGGAGCGCACATTCCCACATTTTCAAAATTCGATCGTAAGAACTATTTCTATCCGGACATGCCCAAGGATTACCAAATCTCACAGTACGATATGCCTCTCACAAAAGGGGGGGTCGTAAAATATTGGCTCCACGACGGCACAGCTAAGGAATGCCGGTTAACCCGGATCCACCTAGAAGAAGATACGGGTAAATCGACGCACGCGGGTAGCACAGATGGACGTATCGCGGGCAGCTCGTACTCCCTTATCGATTTCAATCGCGCGGGTGTTCCCTTGATGGAATGTGTTTCCGAACCGGAATTGGGAAGCGCGCAAGAAGCCGTAGCCTACTTGGAGGCGCTCAAACGTGCCTTCCTGCAACTGGACATCAGCGATGTGAAAATGGAACAAGGCTCCCTTCGCTGCGATGCAAACGTGTCAGTACGGCGCGCCGGTTCCTCCGAGCTTGGCACGAAAACCGAAATAAAAAATATGAATTCGTTTCGGTCGGTCGGGCGCGCCATTGATAGCGAAATTGCTCGTCAGATTGAGATTTTGGCTTCCGGGGGCCGGGTCGTGCAAGAGACGCTCGGCTGGAATGAGGCGGAGGGCGCCACGCATCCCATGCGCAGTAAAGAACTCGCACATGACTATAGATATTTTCCCGACCCGGACCTTGTGCCGATCGAATTCGATCGCACGGACGTCGAGCGGTTGAAGGCGAGCCTGCCGGAATTACCGGCAGATCGCTTTGTGCGCTATAATGGCCTTGGACTCACCGTTGCCCAGGCAACGCAACTCATTGACGACGCAGCGCTGGCAAACTTCTTTGATGCGTGCGTCCATTTGAGCACCAATGTTCAGCAAAGCGCTAATTTGGTGTTAGGCGACCTTCTGAAGCTCGCCAATGAATCAAGCGTTCGCGTCGTAGATTCCCGGGTTTCCCCTCAAGGCGTTGCCGAGGTGATTGAACTTCTTGAGAGTAAAACGATCAACTCGAAGATCGCCAAGGAACTGTTGCTGCGGATGTGGCAGTCCGGAGCGTCGCCGAAGGAAACGGTCGAAACGGAAGGCCTTGCGCAGACTAGTGATGCCGGCGCGATTGATGCCTTGCTGGACGGGGTGCTGGCGGACAATCAACCGTCCGTTGCCGATTTCAAATCCGGCAAGGAAAAAGCGCTAAAATTCCTGATGGGTCAGATCATGAAAAGCAGCCGGGGAAAAGCCAACCCCGCACTGGTTGAAGCGCGCTTGCGGGAGCGATTGCAGTAGTGAACTGCTAGCTCCTATGCCGCTTGCCGACGAGCGAACACTAGAGGCGCTCGATTTCTATGCGATCCGTCAATGGGTGGTGGAAGAAACGCGCACTCAGCGCGGCGCAAGGCGAGCTAAGGGCCTTTTCCCAATCACGGATTTCCCACGCGTCTGCCGGGAACAAGCCGCTACCGCGCAGGTTCGAGAGGTGATCTCGCAGCACGACTTCTTTATTGCGGCGGCTGTCGACACCGAAAGTTTTACCGCGGCGGCAACGCGCGGTTCTAGCCTTGGCGCAGCCGACTTGCGGGCCATCGCCGATGCCTTGGCTTCTGCGCATGCAGCCTGCCGCCGCGCGCGCGAGCAAAAGCATGAAGCGTTAGAAAAAATCACCGCGGGTTTTGTTGCGTTACCCCGACTGCAGGAAGAAATCATCAACGCCATCGGAGAGCGAGCTGAAGTTCAGGATCGTGCTTCGCCGCTATTGG
>JALZBG010000071.1 GCA_030947645.1 Vulcanimicrobiota bacterium
CATCGGTTACGAAAAGCGTGGAACGCTGTCGCTGATGTTTACGACCGAAGATTTGGCCGCGATGGGCCGTGTGCGCGAGGTGTTCGATCCTCACCGCCACCTCAATCCCGAGAAAATTTTTCCGGCAGGCGTAGGCTGCGCGGAAGTGCGTTGATCGCTCCGCAGTCAGCTGACGAAGTCAGCGCAGCGGTTAAGGACGCTTGTGCGAACGGCAAAAGAATAGCCATCGAGGGTGGTGCAACGTTGCAGATCGGACGCCCCGCGAACGGGTGCGATGTGACGCTCTCTTTGCGCAGGCTAAACAAACTCGAGGCCTATGAGTTTTCGGATCTGACGGTTAGCGTGCAAGCCGGAATGACGGTGGCGGCGTTCGGGCGCATCTTGCAGGAGCATCAGCAGTTTGTACCCTTAGATGCACCGCTGGCGAAGAAGGCCACCGTCGGCGGCACGCTGGCTGGGGGGTGGCTCGGACCGCGGCGGCATTATTATGGACGGTCTCGGGACTTCGTGATCGGTTGCAAAGTCGTACTTGCGGACGGAACACCGGCAAATGCAGGCGGTATGGTCGTCAAAAACGTCACCGGATACGACATGAGCAAACTCTATATCGGTTCCCTCGGTACCCTTGCGATATTCGTTCAGTGCAATTTCAAAACGCTGCCGAGCCCAAAAGCGAAGCGAGTATTACTATGCCGCTTACCTGAAAACACGCGTTCGCGAGCCATTGCGCAAGCAAGTGGGCTTCATATCGCCCCATCGGTGGCGGTAGCCGTCAACGGGTTTGCGAGGGTAATTGACGGCGAAGACGGTGCCGACGGACGCCTTTTTTTGATGTTTGAAGGGACCTCCACAGTCATCGAACGGGCTACGCGCGACGTGCGTTCGGCGCTTGGCAAAGCGGGCGTTCCGGAAACCGTGATTGTCGACAGAGGCGTATCCGAAACCTTCGGGAGGCTTCTGGATGCGTACACACGATCGATCGGCGAACGATCCGTCACCTACCGGTCTACGGGGCTAGCCGATCGGGTTGTCGCGCGTAGCGCGGAGATGCTGCAACTTGGGCGCGAGCATCACCTGCATCCCGAGATGATAACCGACCTGATGAACGGCGACGTGACGTTGCGCGTGACGGATCGAGACTTGCATAAATTCTCATCACGCATCCAGCACTTCGATGAAGCGATCCATGCGGCTTTTCCAAATGCCGCAATCATTGCAGCCTCTGATTTGCTGCGTGGAAGGCTCAACGTCTGGGGCGAGCTTCCCATGGCAATTGAAAAAATGCGCCGGCTAAAAATGCAGTTCGATCCCGAAGGGACCCTCAACCCCGGCCGTTTCATCGGCGACCCCGGCCTGTAAACCGCACTCAGCGCGTGTCAGCCTGTCGAAGGATCTGGTGTCGAAACCGTGCTGCGGCAAGCTCAGCATGACGTAGCGGATAATACATTCATAATGTCCTGGGATATTCCGCATGCTATTGCGCGCGTGTTAATCAGCCCGGTGCGATTGCGAAGACTTCTCGCTCTAGGCCCAACGGGATTGCACGCCATGGCAAAGTTCTTGACGGTGATTGTTCCTCGGGCTTCAAAGCGGTTGCGCAGCATCGAAGCGCGTGCGCGAATCATTCCCGACGATCGGCTGCGCAACGCCGCTCTCGAAAGCATCTGCAATAAAACCTACCACGTACAAGGCGGCTGCATTCTCGCAACGTTTTTACCCCGATCCAACGCCGATCGCTATATTCGGCTGATCGCAGCGCTCGAATCAATCTATGACTATCTCGACACCTTATGCGACCGGCTGCCCGACGTCGCGCCGCATGCCTATCCGGTGCTCCATCAAGCACTTTTCGATGCCTTAGATCCCGAGAGGCCGCCGCGGGACTACTATTCCGCCGGACCCGGCGGCGATGACGGCGGTTACCTCAATTGGCTCGTCGCGCAATCCCGCCAAGAACTGTCGCGCCTTCCCGGTTCTGGACATCTGAAAGAACTGCTGCGCGAATCGGCGGTACTCTATACCGACCTGCAAACATTCAAACATTACCCGCCCGCGCAGCGCGAAGCTGCTTGCCGCGCGTGGTACGAGCGCAACCGGTCCGAGTTCTTAGAATACGCCTGGTGGGAATTTGCCTCGGCCTGCGGCTCACAACTGCAAGTTTATGTACTATTCTTTGTGAGTCTGAAGGGTGAAGCGCAAGAGCGTCATCTTCGCGAGGCATACCAAGCCTATTTCCCCGCACTTGCGGCGATTCACGTCCTGCTGGATTCCTTCATCGATCAGCGCGAGGACAGCGAACATAACGAGTTGAGTCTCATCAACTGCTACGACGATACTGCAACCATGTTAAACCGCATGAAGGTACTCAAAGCTCGCTGCGATCGACGCCTTAGAGAACTACCGGATCCAGCTCGCCACCGCTTCGTTTTCCAGGTAATGAATCTGTTTTACCTAACGCATCCCAAAGTTTTCGCTCAAGGTTTGAACGAGCAGAGTCAAGCTCTGCTCGCGGCGCTCACATAAGCTCCATGCGGTAACCGGCGAGCCACCAATACGTAGGAAGCTGCGCACAGGAGCGGCAGAAAGCTGACGCCCTGCAGTGCAACCTGCGGACCCGCAGAAGCAACGACGATCCCGACGACCGCAACGAGCGCTGATCCGATGCCGAACGCCACGCCATTCATCAGTCCCAGCGCCATTCCGAGATTGCGCGGTAGCATGTGCTGCACGATGGCGACGGACGGCGCATTCTGCACGGCCAGCAGTACGCCGGCGATCAATAATAAGGCCATTGCTGCTGCGCCGTGCCACACGAAGAACGCCAAGAGGAAGGGGACCGCTCCGCACAGCGCCGCAATCGAAACTACGATTGCTCCGAAACGATCTGCGAGCCAGCCACCGGCGAACATACCCAGGATACCGACGATCAGATACGCTGTAACGGTCTCGCCCGCCACAGCAACACTCGATCCCCGCGCGATGAGCAGGTTCGGCAGGTACGTAATGAATGCCGCACCTACTAAGTATTTCAGGCCGGTTGTTGCCACGAGCAACCCTACTCCGAATTTATCGACGTCCGGCGCAGACCCGTGCGGCGGAGCGTGCTCCGCGTGCATCACTGCGGCCCTGCGAGCAACTCGCGACATCACCACAAAGAGAGCCGTGGCCGCCAGCACTCCCGGCAGTAGCAATGCAATTGAACCATGCGTCCCATACCGCGCTATCACCAGTGAGATGGTAACGGGGCCTAACGCAAAGCCTAGTTGACCACCGATTTGAAAGATCGCAATGCCCCCCGCCTTGCGTTCTCCGCTGAGCATCGCCGAATACTTGCCGGCCTCGGGATGCATAATGGCCGATCCCAGGCCGCCCAGTACAATCACCGCCGTCAGCGAAACGAGTCCCGTACTTAATCCCGTCATAGACACGCTGCACGCAGTGAGCAAGACCGCGGTCGGCAGAAACCACCAGTGTCCTCGCCGGTCGGAGTAGTAGCCGAAGGCCGGCTGCACAATCGAGCTGGTAAAATACCATACAAATCCAAGGACGCCCTGATACACCGGTGAGAGATGGCGGCTACTTACAACCCAAAAGATCAGGAAGGGAACCGTGCCGGAGTAAAAATCGCTCGCCCCGTGGGCGAATGCCAATACGGAAAGCCCACGCAGACTCCATCGTTTCATACTGCCACTGTAACCTCGGCGCAGTTGGCGCCGGTTGCCGCGGCGCACCCTCGCGCTAGGCGCGAATCGCCGACTTCGCGAAACAAAGCTCAATGCAACCGTACAGTTCCCGCCGTGCTGCGCTGCTCGCCAACTTGCAAGGTGGCGTGGCAATTATCCCTTCCGCCGCGCAAACGCTTCGCAATAACGATACCGAGCATCCCTTCCGACAGAATTCCGATTTTTTCTATCTGAGCGGATTCAGTGAGCCCGATGCCGTTTTGCTTCTCGCCCCACAGCGCGAGATGGAAAAGACGATCCTCTTTTTACGCCCGCGCGATCGCGCGCTGGAGATTTGGAACGGCAAACGTCTCGGAGTCGAGGACGCTCCCGAACAATTGGGGGTCGACGCGGCCTTCGACATCTCGGAATTTGCCGGCCGGCTGCCGGACTTTTTGGTGGGCGCCGATCGGCTGCATTACCGGATCGGTTTGGACGAACGCGTGGATCGGCAAGTACTCGAAGCGGTCAACGCGGCGCGTCACCGTGTGCGCCGCGGGGGCACCGCTCCTGCGGTTTTCATGGACCCGGGCGCCATAATTCATGAGATGCGGCTCTTTAAAACGCCGCAAGAAATCGAGACCATGCGACGTGCTGGTGCGATAACCCGCCTGGGCCACACCGCCGGAATGCGAACGACACGTCCTGGAATGTCCGAGTACGAGCTGGAAGCGGTCATCGAGTATCAATACTTCACGAACGGAGCACAAGATGTAGCGTATCCCTCAATCGTCGCCGGCGGCGATAATGCCACAATTTTGCATTACAACACGAATCGCGACACATTGCGCGATGGTGCACTGGTGCTGGTCGACAGTGGGGCAGAAGTCGATCTGTACGCTGCTGACGTGACGCGCACGTGGCCGGTCAACGGAACATTCACGGCGGAGCAGCGTGCCGTCTACGAGATCGTTCTGGCAGCGCAGAAAGCCGGAATCGCAAAAATTCGCCCCGGCAACGGGTACCGTGACTACCACGAAACCGCAGTGCGGATCATTATTGCGGGTTTGTTGGATATCGGGCTGCTGCAAGGCACGGTTGATGAAAATATAAGCTCAGAAAAATACCGGGATTATTACATGCATAATACGGGACACTGGATCGGTCTTGACGTCCACGACGTCGGACGTTATAAAGATGCGTCGACCGATGTCTATCGCAGGTTAGAGCCGGGTATGGTTATGACGGTCGAGCCCGGGATTTACGTGCACCGCGATTTGAATTGTGACGAACGTTTTAAGGGGATCGGTGTGCGAATTGAAGATGACATTCATTGCTCGGTCGATGGGCCTGATAATCTGAGCGAAGATATCCCCAAAGAGATTGACGAGGTTGAATCACTTGTTGGTAGCGAGGCGTTGGTAGCAGCCGGCTAGCGTGCGCGTTGCGATCTTCGGAGCCAGCGGTTTTATCGGCAATCATCTGGTCGCCGCTTTGCAAGCCCGCGGTGACAATGTCGTACGGGGATCGTTGCGCGACCCGGAAGGCGCTGCCGATCTGGCCTCGCCGTGCGATGCGATCGTCAACCTGGCAGGAGAACCGGTTGCACAGCGCTGGACGCACGAAGTCAAGCGAAAAATCGAGGATAGCCGCACGGCTTTGCCGCGCGCATTTATGGATGCGCTCAAAGCGCGACGCGCACAAACGAGGACGTACGTTTCTGCATCTGCAATCGGATATTACGGCTCAAGCGAAAGCGAAACGTTCACAGAAGACAGCGCTCCCGGCACCGATTTCCTCGCGCGCGTTTGCGTGGACTGGGAAGCACAGGCATTCCGTGCGCGGGAATTGGGGATGCGCGTCGCCTGCATTCGCACCGGCCTGGCGCTTGGACCGGACGGCGGTGCTTTACGAACAATCTTGGTGCCCTTCAAAGCGGGTATAGGCGGCCGAGTGGCCAGTGGCAAGCAATGGCACTCGTGGATTCACGTGGATGACGTTGTGGCCATCTACCTTACGGCGTTGGATCGCGATGAAGGTGTTCTAAACGCAACGGCGCCCAATCCGGTCCGCAACAAGGAATTCACCAAAGCGATTGCCGCTGTACTGCACCGGCCAGCGTTTCTACCCGTACCCGCTGCAGCAATCGCGGCCGTCTTGGGCGAAGCTGCGCCGGTTGTTACGCAAGGCCAGCGCGTCTTGCCCCAGCGACTGGTTGCGGACGGCTTTACTTTCAAGTTTCCCTACGTCGAAGGTGCATTGAAGGCGGCGATCGGGCGTTGAATTGGCGTCACAGCATCCGCACCTCACGGCTACGACTCGAACCGATCGTGGAATCACATGCCGATTTGGTTTACGCAGCGCTCGACGACGACGCCATGTGGCAGTTCTTTCCCGCATTCCGCCCGAAAAGTTTGGAAGCACTGCGCGAACGCTACCGGCGCTTCGCAGCCGGCTATCCCGATTGTGACCGCAAACAAAGCTGGGAGAATTGGACCGCATTTTTGAGGGATGATGCGCAGCCCGTTGGCGCGATGCAAGCGACAATCGAGTTTGCGCACAATGCGGCACACATCGCCTACGCGATTCATCGCGAACACTGGCGAAAGGGCTACGCTGCCGAAGCGGCCCGCGCTGTAATCGAACATTTACAAAGTGAGCATAACGTGCTCGCGGTATTTGCCGAAATGAACACCGCAAACCAGGCATCGGTGGGCCTCATCGAATCATTGGGGTTCCGGCGCGTCGAGCATCGCATTCAAGTGGATTCAGGCAATGGCTTGCTCGGAGACGAGTTTCTTTACGAACTGCTAACGCGCTAACTTGCCTTACAGGCAAGCGAGCCGTAAGTCGTGCATTGCTTTTCCTTTAAATGGGCATATACTGAATTCTAATAGGCGCACCGAGCCATGCGCTGGCATTTGTCAGTCCTATCCGGTCGTAAATCCTCCAGTGGCTCGCCCTACCGCACTGCCGGTCGGTTGTGCGGATTCGTTAAATTAAGAAAGCGACATTCTCATGACTAGCCGAACCATTAGTGGTTGGCGAGTAACGGTATGGGTATTCCTATGTATCGGTAGCCTGCCGGCGTGTTCCGGTTCAAATACTGCTTCCGTCTTACCGTCGAGTGATCTGACAACCAGCGGTTCCCAGGCGCAGACAATTTCCAGTATTACGGCAATCAGCACCGCTTCCGCAGCCGTTTCGACAACGGTCGATACTGCCACCACACAGCCCTACGTGACCATTCAAGGAAGCGTATTAAGCAACGACCGACTGCCCTATTGGCACGTGCTGCTGAAACTAGCCACCAAGCAAGTTACAGTCTGGACGTCCGAAGTCCAGAGCGCGAAAGTAGGCGACGTGGTTTCGGCGACTGGTTACTACAACTCGTACGGTGCTTTTATGGCTGCTAGCGCCCATATCGTGACTGGCGCCAGTCCAACGCCACGCCCAAGCTTTACACCATCGCCCGTACCCAGCAAATCTCCATCGCCCAGCCCCAGCCTGCCCCCGCCGACGAGCACTGGGCAGCGCGTTGGATTGATGCAGATTTTCGATTTCGACATGTCCTCGAGCCAGAAGGCGGCCGACGGTCCTCGGTATCGTTTCGTTTGGGGTGCAAGTCAGCCGTCGGCGTGGTATACGAACAACCGTTCCCTGATCGCAGCGCGGTACACCATCTTCATGCAAGCTGCAGCCGGCCAAAACTTTACCACCCATCCCGACTGGGTTTTGTACAACTGCACCAGCAATGGGACGCCCACGCATATCCCGGCGTACATGCAGGCCGGGGCATATGGAACGCAGACTCCGGTGGACATTCACAACCCGGCCGTCATCAGCGATTCGGTCCATCGATACGCCTCCGCGGCCATCGCGGGCGGTTACAACGCCTTAGCGATCGATCAAGTGCTGTTTCAAAATATCATGGGTGGCAACGCCGGAGCCGGTTCCTACGGCTGTGGCATCTGGCAAGGTAGCACGTTCGTGCGGCGGTACGCCAGCAAGGCCGACGGTCAATGGGCCCTCGACGTGGTGAATTGGGTCAAGACCGCCAAAGCCATTGTCACGACCGATCCTATCATTGCTCCTCATCACCTGAAACTATCCATCAATCACCCCGCTGGGAGTACTTCGAATCCCCGTGAACAGCAACTCCTTTCCAATGCCGACCTGGTCTTGAATGAAGTTGGCTTCTCGAACTATGGCTATTACAATAAATCCTCAAGTCTTTTTCTGCAAGCCCTCAACTACATGGTCTACGAGCAGGCCCATGGTGTCACCGCACTGCTTATCGACAAGTTTGTCCAAACCGCTCCGCTGACGGCGATTCAACGCGAATGGGTGGTCGGCACCTACCTCATGGGCAACAACGGAAACGCGCTGTTGTATGCCACCTACGGCGGCTTGGGTGCCGGCGGGTATGGTAAGGAATATTATTATCCCGAATACGGCACCAACATAGGAGCACCGTGCGGCCCCGTGACCGGTGGACCGCAAATCTACCAGCGCAAGTTTGCTAACGGTCTGGTCGTCGTCAATGCCGATATCGCGGCGCACTCAGCCGGTTTAACATTGAATCATCGATACGCAGATATCGATGGCCGCGCGCTCACCAATCCGCTGGTGGTCCCCGCGACTAATGCCTTCGTATTAACGACCCTTGCCGGAACGGGTTGCCTCTAGGACGATCCCAGCTCCGGGACGCTACGTCAACGAAGGATGCTTTGGCCCAGATATGGCAAGAGTCCCGGAAAGCGACTAACGGGACCCTTGCAATCGTAGACGGCACCGCTCTTAAGCGTGCCCTTTGTACGACCTCACATCAACGGTTGAAAAGCGCGGAACGTTACGAACCGTTGAAATGTACAAAGTATTTATAGCACATGTCATCCCGCAATGCGAGTCCCCCCGCGCACTGCGTAATCGCAAGTGCACGCCGGTGATTGGGTAGCTGGCAGCGGGGGGTTGCCGCTACCGTTGAGGCGGATAATTACCTTAGCGCTTCCATCGGAAACTCGAGAGCTTCCAAGTAGCGCTCGGCATCCATAGCAGCGCGACACCCCAGTCCCGCAGCGGTAATCGCCTGCTTGTAGCGGATATCGTAAACGTCGCCCGCTACGAAAACGCCGTCCACATTTGTCGTAACGCCGTCATCCGACCGAACGTAACCAGCGGTGTCCAATTCGAGTTCGCCGCGGAAGATCGCGGTGTTCGGATCGTGACCGATTGCAATGAATAGGGCATCGGCAGGGAGGACGGTGCGGCTGTGATCAGCCACGTTATGAAAGCGCAAACC
>JALZBG010000072.1 GCA_030947645.1 Vulcanimicrobiota bacterium
AACGCGCGCGGTTCGATCATGGGTGCGCTCTACCGGGGACTCATCGTTGCCGCGGTTCTTTCCGCGATCGTTTTTTATTTTGCAACACGGCAAGAGTTTCCAAACGGAATTTCCGCTAGAGTCATACATCTCAGTCACAACGTGAATGCCTTTGCGATATTCATATGTTCGCTGGTTGGCCTCGCGGTGACCGGGCTACTTACGTATATCACCGAATATTATACCGGGACGCAATATTCGCCGGTGAAGCGGATCGCCGCGGCCTCCGTTACCGGTCACGCCACCAACATCATTAGCGGACTGGCCGTTTCCATGCAGGCTACGGCGCTGCCCGCCATCGTCATCGTTTTGGGCATTCTGATTTCTTACGGATACGCGGGATTATATGGAGTTGGAATCGCGGTCATGGCGATGCTCTCGATGGCCGGCATCATCGTCGCCATCGATTCCTTTGGACCCATTACCGATAATGCCGGTGGAATCGCGGAAATGGCAAATCTTCCACACGCCGTACGCGGCGTCACCGATCCCCTGGACGCGGTCGGAAACACGACCAAAGCCGTGACCAAGGGATATGCCATAGGATCCGCCGGTCTGGCAGCAGTGGTTTTGTTCGCATCGTTCCTGCAAGAATTAAGCGACAAATGCCGGTTGACGCCGGCGGCAAATTGCGCGACGCACCCGGTTTCCTTCGGGCTCGGCGACCCCTACGTGCTGACCGGTTTGCTCGTCGGCGGCTTACTGCCGTATCTGTTCGCGTCGCTTTCTATGGAAGCCGTCGGACGTGCCGGTGGAGCGGTTGTCGAAGAAGTGCGCCGCCAGTTTCGCGAGATTCCTGGTATCATGGAAGGAACTGCAAAGCCGGATTACGGCACCACGGTGGATATCGTTACCCGAGCCGCACTCAAAGAAATGATCCTCCCGGCGCTCATTCCGGTCGGCGTTCCCATCTTGGTCGTTTCGCTTTCAATCATCGGAGTGCTACAGGGCAACTCCGGCGCGCAAATGATGGGTGGGCTCCTTGTCGGCTCAATCGTGACCGGACTTTTCGTCGCCATCTCGATGACCAGCGGTGGCGGCGCTTGGGACAATGCGAAGAAATACATCGAGGACGGGCATCTAGGCGGCAAAGGTTCCCTGGCACACGCAGCGGCCGTGACCGGAGATACGGTAGGCGATCCCTATAAAGACACCGCGGGTCCGGCGATCAATCCGATGATCAAGGTGCTCAACATCGTCGCCCTCCTGCTGGTTGGCTTTTTGGTTCATTAGCGAACGCTCGTGTGGGGCTGAGCTGGTCGAAGGATAGGAGCTTACCGATCACGCCCTTCGATAGACTCGGGATGACATATAAGCGGATCAGGATGGCACCATTACACGGCTATAACCGAAGCGGCGAACAAATACGGCTCCGACAACGTTTCTACGAGTGACAAGGCCCGTACGGGCCAAAGGGAGCTGAAAATGAAGCGTTTACTGGGAGCACTGCTGGCCTGCGGCATGACACTGGGGATGGTGGTGCCTGCTTCTGCGGACAGCCAGGAACAGCAGATCGGGCAACAAGTGTACGATCAGTTGAGTCAAAAGGGCGAAATCGTCACGCAGTCTCCCTATTATTCAATCCTTAATCCAATCGCGCGCCGGATCTCCGCGGTTGCCAACCGGCAATACGACGCCCCATTTCAGTTCATCATCGTTCGAGAGAAACACCCCAATGCTTTCGCGGTTCCGGGCGGCAAAGTTTATGTGACTGAGCCGATGTTCACCTTCGCCAAGAACAAGGAAGAACTAGCCGGTGTTTTGTGCCACGAAACGTCGCACACGATCCACCACGATGTAATCACCCTCGCACGAAAACAACAAGGCGTTGACATCGCCGCAAGTCTCCTGTCGTCGCTCTTGGGAGGCGGGCGGATCGTCAACTTCATTTTGGGTGCCGGCGATACGCTTACCGGTCTACGGTTTTCGCGTGGCGTTGAAAGAGACGCCGATTTAAAGGGCGCGCATACGTGCGCGCAAGCAGGCTACAATCCGTGGGGAATGGTTTGGCTTTTTGAGCAGTTCGAACAGAATCCAACCGGCGCCCCGCCCGAGGCTCTCTCCGACCATCCTCGTGACGATCATCGCATTTCCGATTTGGAGAATCTCTTCAAATCCGAGCCGCAAACGTTCGCACGCTTTAATTCAGACGTTTCAACGGCAACTCCGTTGACCGCTCTCGACACGCGTGCGTCAAGCGCGCACCGTAAAGTGAGCCATACCCGCAAGAGCCGTGCCGCCTACTGTTGCGGACCCCACCACTGAGGATTACTTAACTTCGACTTTAGCGCCGACCTCAGCGAGCTTGGCTTTAATCTGCTCGGCTTCATCTTTGGGAATCCCCGTTTTAATAGCTTTGGGCGCGCTTTCAACGAACGTTTTTGCCTCGGTCAACCCGAGACTTGTTAACTCACGCACGGCCTTGATTACCTTGATCTTTTCCGAGCCGATCTCCGTGAGCACCGCATCGAATTCGGTTTGCTCCACGGCCGGTGCCGGAGGCGCGGCCGCGCTACCACCGGAGCCCATCATGGCCGCCGGAGCGGCAGCGGAAACGCCGTATTTCTCTTCAAGCTGCTTTACCAGATCCGAGAGTTCGAGGACGGTAAGTTTATCGATTTGTTCGATCAGTTCAGCAAGAGCCATGGTGTATTAGCCTTTCGTTAGTTACGGTCCGGACTCAGCGAGTTTTTTCTCGCGGACCGCATTGAGGACGCGGACAAGGCCGCTTTGGTTCCCTGACAGGACAGTAACCAGACCGCGGAGCGGGCCGGCAAGTGAAGCGATCATCTTCGCGATCAATTCGAGCTTTGGAGGTAAGGACGCGAGTACTTGTACCTGTGCGGGGCTCACCAGTTCGCCGTCGATGTATGCTGCTTTAATCTCTATACGCTTTGTGTCATCGGAGAACGTCTTGAGGGCCTTTGCGGGTGCCACCGGATCATCGCCGGCGAACACCACACCGGTCGGTCCGGCCAAATAATCTTGGACGAGCCGGGCAAGCTTGTGCCCCGCGGCAATAGAGAACAGGGTGTTCTTTACGACGGAATACGTGCTGCCGTCTTTGCGTAACTGACCCCGCAGTTTCGTAATCTCGGCAACGGTTAACCCCGAGTAATTGGTGAAAAAGAGATTCTTAGACTCAGAGAGCCGCGTTTGCAGCGCTTGAATGGACGCTTCTTTTTTGACCGTCGGCATGCGTGTTGTCGCCTTTACAAGCAAAATGCGTCCCAACCAGCGAGGACGCAACACAATGCCAACGGTTTGCGCGTAGCGATCGTATCGTCATCCTCGGCAGGCGCTTGCGCATTATCTTCTTGAAGCGCGTGCTTCATGATGGACCTGCGGTCTTTGGAGACGCCGGTTATGATAACAGAGTAGCCGCCGGGACGCAAGCGCCCGCGCACTCGAGCGGACAACACAATGAATCGTCAGCCCGGCCGAGGGAGCTTCAGCTGCGGGATTGCCCGCCGGTGCCACCTTCGCTTTCCCAACCCCACCGGCGGTTGCGAGTCTGTTGCAATCGTCACCGTCATTCGCCACAGCCGCAAATGACGAGGGTCCTCGGCGAGGTCAAGGTCCAACAAAACGGCGGCTTGACGGCACTGCACGCCGCACCCCAAAACGACGATCACGAGATCGTCGCCTTGCTGCGGCGATGGGGTTCCTAGGAAAAGCTCTTACGCTTCGGGTTTAAGTCTACTCGGATCTACTCTCACGCCGGGCCCCATTGTGCTGGTTAGGGTGATGCTGCGCATGTAGGTTCCTTTGGCTGCAGCCGGCTTGGCGCGGACAATCGCATCGAGCAGGGTCTGCACGTTCTCGGCAAGCTGGTTTTCTTGGAAGTTCGCTTTACCGACGATGGTGTGCACGATGCCGGTTTTGTCCAAACGATACTCGACCTTGCCGGCCTTGATATCTCGGATGGCAGACCCAATGTTTGCCGAAACCGTTCCAGATTTTGGGTTCGGCATTTTTTGTGCCAGAATGCGTCCAAGCTGCGAACCAACTGCGCCCATCATATCCGGCGTTGCCACCGCGACGTCAAAGTCTGCAAAGCCACCCTTCACCCTGTCAATGAGATCCTGTTCTCCGACGATATCCGCACCAGCTGACTGGGCATCCTTGGCCTTGTCACCCTTGGCAAAGGCAATGACGCGCACCGTACGCCCCGTGCCGTGCGGTAAATTCACCGTGCCGCGAACGTTTTGGTCGCTTTTCTTCGGGTCGACGCCCAAGCGGACGTGTACTTCTACGGTTTCGTTAAACTTCGCAGTAGCATTTTTCTTCACCAGTGCCACCGCTTCGTTGGCGGCGAATAATTGCTTGCGGTCATAGCCTTCCGCACTCGTGCGATGGCGTTTTCCGTGCACTCTCATTACGCGACCTCCACGCCCATCGAGCGGGCTGTTCCAGCGATGATGCGCTTTGCATGCTCCACGTCATTTGCGTTCAAGTCGGCCATTTTGGCGTTGGCGATCTCTTCCAGTTGTGTTTGAGTTAATTTGCCGACCTTGTTGCGGTTAGGCTCTTTGGACCCTGATTCAATGTTCAGCGCTTTCTTGATCAAGAAAGATGCAGGTGGGGTCTTTGTAATGAACGTAAAGGTGCGGTCTTCGTACACCGTAATTTCGACCGGGATAACTTGCCCGGCTTGACTCTGCGTACGCTCGTTGTATTGCTTGCAGAAGTCCATGATATTTAAACTGTAGGGGCCCAATGCGGGGCCAATCGGTGGAGCCGGCGTGGCCTTTCCGGCTTGAATTTGTAGGCCGATTTTTCCCACAACTCTCTTTGCCATCGTAACGTCCCTTCCAGACTGCCCCTAGTACAAGATCGCGCGATCGGGGTCGCTTCGCGCGTAAAACCTTTTGCGCTGCGGCCCTCTGCCGCTACACTTTCTCAATCTGGTAGAATTCGAGTTCGACGGGCGTTTCTCGGCCGAAAATCGATATAAGCGCGCGAACCTTTTCTTTCTCGGGTTGAATTTCGTCGACGATTCCGGTAAAGTCGAAGAACGGTCCTGATGTGACCTTTACGCGATCGCCCTTAGCGAAATCGATCTTGAGCTTCGGCGTTTCGATTCCCATTTGCTTGAGAATCGTTTTGACTTCTTTATCCTGCAAGGGAACGGGTTTTTCGCCGCTCCCCGGGCTTCCCACAAACCCTGTGACGCCGGATGTGTTGCGCACGACGTACCAGGAGGAATCGTCCATATCCATCTCAACGAGCACGTAGCCCGGAAAGACCTTTTTCGGCGTAATTTTTCGCTTGCCGTCTTTAAATTCGACCTCGTCCTCCATTGGCACCAAGACGCGAAAGATCTTGTCCGTCATGTTCATGGAGTGGATACGGCGCTCAAGGTTGGCTTTGACTTTGTTTTCGTAACCGGAATACGTGTGAATGACGAACCACTTTTTACGGTCCGATTTCCCCCCCGGCGGCGCTACGCGAGGTGGTGCCGCAACCTCTTCGGACATCGCAGCCTCGCCAGGCGCGGGAGCTTCCGGAAGGGGAATGTCTGATGGCATGGCTGCCGGATCGATCATGGTTCCCCCCTATGCATGAATGAGATTGAAGATCAAGCTGAAGAGTTCGTCGACCAGGTAAGTAAACAAACCGATCCCTACGACGAGGGCAATAGTCAAGATTGTCGCAGCGATCCACTCTTCACGGGTCGGCCAGGTTACCCGGCGCAGTTCAAGAACGACGCCGCGGGCGAATTCTTTTACCTGATCAAGGCTGGGCGGGCGGCGGGCCGTAGTAACGCGGGTCGCTGTAGGTCTGAGGTTGCCGCCGCCACGAGTTGGCGCACCGCCCGTTGTCCGATTCATCGATGGTTCTCCCAATAAATTTGGCAGGGCAGACAGGACTCGAACCTGCAACCGACGGTTTTGGAGACCGCAACTCTACCAATTGAGCTACTGCCCTCTGTTGGTTATTTCGTCTCGCGATGCGCTTTATGTCCACGGCAAAAGCGGCAGTATTTGCTTAATTCGAGGCGATCGGTGGTCTTCTGCTTATTCTTCTGGGTGTTGTAGTTTCGACGCTTGCATTCCGTACAGGCCATCACGACCATTACGCGAGTTTCTTTCTTAGCCACTTCCTTGCCCTATCCAGATCGTCGCACATTAAATAAACGGACCGCGGTCCGTTAGGAGCAAAGTATAGCAAGAAATTCGGGCCTGGGCAATTACCACGTGCAGCCGGCCCCGGCGGCAAACCTGCGCCCGAGACGATTCGAACGTCCAACCTGAGGCTTAGGAGTCCCCCGCTCTATCCGATTTGAGCTACGGGCGCATGCGCCAAAAGCCTTGATTTTACGGGGAAGCTTTTAGTCCGCCTGTTCGCCGCAAGGCTCGGGAATCACGGCTAACGGAATCGCGCTCAGCTCAACGTCCACGGCGTGAAACACGGTCGCTTGGCGGCCAAACGCCCTCTTATGCCCTTCATCCCGCGGGAGGGCGCTTGTCCCTGAACGCCCCGGTCAGTTTCGGAGTGCCGATCCAAGGTATGAGCGTCGAATCGCGTCCGCTACGTGCCAAGACCTTCGCCTGGGCATTCAGAGTCAACGTTACAATCGCTGTGGCGGCTTAGGCGATGGAACGATCTCGGTTGGGAAACCGATCTACTTGGACAACTTGGCCGATTGAAAGGATTTCACTTACAGACGGATGCTTACCGTTGTACCTTTTCCCGCGGTGCTTACAATGTCAATCGTGCCACCGGCTCGCTCGACTGCGCGTTTCGCGATTGCGAGGCCGAGTCCGCTGCCGGTAATCTCACCCCGCACGTCCCCACGGAAAAATCGCTCGAAAGCGTGTACCTTTTCCGTCTCCGACATGCCAGGTCCAAAGTCGATAACTTCTATAACCGTTGACCCATTCTGACGATAACCCCTCAGTTCCACAGGACTATCGGGTGCGTACTTCACGGCGTTTTCCAGAATGTTCGATAGGGCTTCCCCTAATTCGGTTCGGTCGGCGGCAATCGTAAGATCGCCATCCACGCGGTAATCGATGTCCTGCTTTGGATTCAGTCGACGGGCCGCGTCCGCTTGGCTGGAGAGCAGCTCGCTGAGATCGATCGCTTCAGTGTTGGGGGCACCATCGCCCTCCAACCGTGCCAACCGCATTAAGCGGTCTACCAGGTTGCGCATATGTTCTTTTTCAAGAGTCATCGTCGCGAGAATGTTGCCCGCCACTTTCGGCTCGGCGATGGCCCCACGGCGCAGCACGTCGATGTATCCTGAAATAACGGTCAGCGGCGTTCGCAGTTCATGCCCGGCGTCCGCAACGAATTGCCGCATGCGTTGTTCCGTACGGCTTCGCTCCTCCATCGCACGCGCTACTTGGGCGGTGGCATCGTTGTACGCGCAGGTGAGCGAGGCGATTTCGTCACCGCCCTTCATCATGAACCGCCGTTCCGCGTAGTCGCCTCGTGCCAATTCACGAAGCGCTCCGCTTACTTCATTGAGCGGGCGCAGGGCTTGTTTAGCGAAATAGCGCCCCAAGAGCCATGCCAAGAAAACCGCGACCAGCGCGATGGTGAAAGTCAACTTCCAGTACGGCGCAAGCGTCACCAACAACAAGCTTGACGTGGATTCGAATGCAACGACGCCGCCGCGGACAGGCGTGAAGCCCGGATGTTCGGGATACAGCGAATTCCTGGGATTCCCACTGAGTATGACATGCAACAACATGTTTTTCAGGGGCGGATGCACTCTTCGCCGCCTAGCCGGAAGAGCCAACTGACGATCGCCGGCGAGATATTTTCCGGCCTGGCTGAAAATTGCAACCCGCAACCCGATACCGCCAAGTTGCTTTACCATCGGTGGCGCCGCTTGGGCAAGGGTCATCCCTTGGGCACGATATTGTTCCGCCAGTGAGCGGGCTTCACTGTGTTTGGCAATGACCACGTCGCTTTCAACGCCTTGCAGCGCATAAACAAGAGCTAGCGATGATGCGGCGATGACCAATGTGACGATGACGGCGAGCATGACCGAATAAAGCGTTGCCAGCCGCGACGCCAAACTCACGTGCTAGCCTTAATCAAACTATAGCCGACGCCGCGCACGGTGCGAACGAATGACGGCTCATTTGGGACATCCAGCTTCGCGCGCACGTAAGAAATGTATGTTTCGACGATGTTCGAACTGCCTTCGAAATCATGACCCCACACCAGTTCGAGTAGGTGCTCCTTGCCGAAAACGCGTCGCGGTTCGCGCATGAAGACACTGAGCAAATCAAACTCGCGCTGCGTCAGCTCCACGAGTTCCCGGTTCTTTCGGCACTCGCGGGTCTGTATGTTGAGGGATACACCGTGCCAGCGGTAAACTTGGTCGTCGATAAGCTGCGGGCGCCGTAATTTCGCAGCCAGCCGAGCGATGAGTTCCTCGAACGAAAACGGCTTTGCCAAGTAATCGTCGGCTCCGCGTTTCAAGCCAAGAATTTTGTCCGGCGTATCGGCCTTTGCGGTCAACATGATGATCGGTACGTGCGTGATCGCTCGCAGCATGGGGAGCACGGTGAAACCATCGATCTTGGGCATCATGACGTCCAATATGATGACTTCGGGCTGCCAGGAACGCACTAAATCCAAAGCCTGCTGACCATCCGCGGCGGTTCTTACCAAAAAACCTTCGCGCTGTAAGCCCAGTTCGAGCATTTCCCGCACATGGCGGTCATCGTCAACGACCGCCACTCGGGCACATTCACCAGCCTCCATAGAGTAACACTCGCACGGCGATCTGGGCTTTCACTGAGAGATAACGCCGCCACATGTCCTAAAATCAGCATACCTTCTCATTGGAATCTAAGCCGGTGCAGGTACGCTCGAGTAAGCCGTTTACCGTAGGTCGAGGCTGCGGCGGCGAACCGTTCACAGTGGGCACGAGCAGCTGCACCTATTCGGG
>JALZBG010000073.1 GCA_030947645.1 Vulcanimicrobiota bacterium
GCCATATCCATGGAAGCGTTTTTAATGGCTTGAAACGCTCCATAATACACGTTGAGATCCTGCACCTTGAGTTTGACAGTAGTGATGCGTTGCTCGGCGATCTCATTGACAAACATTCACAAGGCTCCCGTAAACCGTTTGCTGAGCGATCGTCCTACGACTCGAGCGGAAACGTTAAAAATAAGGACCATTGCAAGGAGCACGAGAGCCGAGCCGTTTCCGATCCGAGCAGCGTCGGGTATCAAGCTTTCCGAATGTGTGTACCAGAGATGCACCGACAGCGTTTCGGCCGTATGAAATGGACTGAGGTCGTATCCGCGGCCGGCCGCGACGCTGAGTCCCGCCGTATAAATGAGCGCGGCGGTTTCGCCAAAAATCCTGCCTGCGATGAGAACGATGCCGGTTGTAAGCGGCGCAATCCCGCTGGGCAAGACGACGCGCAGAATCGTTTGCCACTTTGTCGCTCCGAGCGCCATCGAAGCTTCACGCAGCGTTTGCGGTATGCCGGCAAGCGCCTCTTGCGTCACGCGCATCAACGCGGGCAAGTTGAGAAGCGTCAACGTTAAGGCTCCGCCCAACGCTGAAACTTTCCACCTGAAAAAATACACAAAGATTAACAGACCGAACAACCCCATAACGATGGAGGGAACCGTCGCTAAGGATTCCGCGCAGAACTGAACGACCGTCGTGAAGATACCTGGCCGCGCATATTCTTGCAAATAAATCGCCGCGGCAAAAGCGATGGGCGTGGTGAACAGCAATGTCAGGATGAGGATGTAAAAGGAATTGAAGATTTCGGGCCCGACTCCGCCGCCTGCCGTTACTTCACTTGGTGGGGCGGTGAGAAAATGCCACGAGATGACGCCAACGCCCAAATAGAATACGTAGGCGATGAAAAGCGCCAGCATTCCTATGACGGTCATGGCTGCTGCCCACAAGACGACGGTTGCCAGCAGGTCGATCAGCCGGCGCTGCGCGGCGTTACTGCGCCGGATTGCGTCGACATGTTTAGCGGTGACCACTCCCGCCTACGCCCTTCTGCGTAGCGCCATGCGCACGCCCAAAATTAGACTCATCGCGATCAAGAGCAAGAGAAGCGCCATTGAAAACAGCGAATGCTCCAGCAAAGAACCTTCGGGTGCACTAGCCATGTCCATAACAATTTCCGGCGGCAGTGCTGCGGTTGGACTTAATAGAGTTTTGGGCAATATTGGTGAGTTGCCAATCACCATCTGCACCGCCAGCGTTTCTCCGATTGCGCGCGCGATGCCAAGAATTACTGCCACCATCAAGCCGCTTCGTGCCGCGGGCAGCAGCACGTTGAAAATCGTTTGCCAGCGCGTCGCGCCAAGAGCCATCGACCCTTCTTTAAGCACAAGATTTACCGTACGCAAAGCATCTTCGGAAAGCGAAATGACCGTCGGTAAAATCATTATTGAAAGCACGATGCCCGCTGTGAGCAAACCAAAGCCGGTAGGGCTGGTGGTGTGAGTTCGGATTAAGGGAGCGAGCAGCGTTAAACCCAGCCAACCGTAGACTACCGAGGGAATTCCCACTAAGATCTCGATCGCTGGTTTCATCGCTGACGCGAGCCGCTCGGGGGCCAGTTCTGAGAGAAAGATCCCAACAGCGACGCCAAACGGTCCTCCGACGCAGATCGCGAAGGCGGTGATCGCTAGCGAACCAAGAATGAAGGTAAGCGCTCCGGGTGCATGATTTTCGGGATCGAAATGGCTGTTAAAAAGAAACTGCAGCGGCGAAACGTGATCGACGGTGAAGAGTTTTGTGCCCTCTACCGCGAGGTAGCTCACAAGCAAAACCATCGCAAAAATAACGAAAGCGCTTGCCGCAAATAGAACAACTTTTGCGGCACTCTCTTGGCGGTGAGCCTGACTGGTGCGAGCGGCAATCACGGATGACGAGCGAATCGCGCTCGTGCAAGCTGAAATCCTGCTAATGACCTAGACTGTTCGCGCGAGACATTAAGGAACATTAAGCCGACCGTTGCTCGACCGGTATCCGGCACGTGAACGTCGCGCCGCTCCCCAGCAGCGATTCGACCTGGATGCTACCGCCGTGAGCTTCGATGATCTGTTTTGCAATTGCAAGACCTAGTCCGCTCCCGCCCGTCTCACGTGCCCGTGAACGATCAACTACATAAAAGCGCTCGAAGACGTGAGGTAGATCGTTGTAAGGGATTCCAATTCCCGTATCGCGGACTACCAGTATTGCGTAGTCCGGCTCGCGATCGACCCGTACACAAATATTGCCTCGCGCAGGCGTGTGGCGCACGGCGTTGTCAATCAAATTGACCAGTACTTGCGATAGGCGATCTCGATCCGCTTTAACGAGAACTTCTTCATTCGCTTCGATAGTAAGCGATACGTGCAATGCATCTGCGCGCTGTTCGAACGTCGCGACCACCGAGCGGGCGACCTGCGTGAGGTCGAAACGCTCCTGGCGTAGATGCAGCTGGCCGGCCCCAGCGCGAGCGTGTACTAGCAAATCGTTGACGAGCTGGACCATGCGATCGACTTCACTGCCGATTTTGGGCAAAAACAGCTCGCGAGATTCACGATCATTTGCGGCAAGGACGGTTTCCAGCATCAACTTGATCGAGGAAAGCGGCGTACGTAGTTCGTGGGAAACGTTGGAAATGAATTCAGAACGAGCGCGCTCCAGGGCGATAATTTCCGTTTGGTCGCTCGCGAGCACTACCGCGCCGCCATCGTCCGGAAGCTGATATGCCGAGACGGCATAGGTCCTTTTGCCGTGACGGCCAGGCAGCACTAAAGGAGCCATCGATTCTTCTCCGTACCGCGCTTCGACCACGCGCCGCTCGAGTTCGACGGACGGCACTGCTTCAATGATGGTGCGACCGTACATGCGGGTGGAGTTGAATCCGAAAATTTCTTCCGCCGCCCGGTTTGTAAACGTGATGTGCCCACGTGAATTCAAAACGATGACGCCCAGCGGCAATGCGCGCACGAGCCGATCGAACCGACCATCGGGGCCCGCGCGCTCTGAAACGTTCTCTTCGCGATCCCCCAAATTCCCAGCCGGATCCGAGCTTTTTCGCGGAATAAGGTAGCCGCCCGCGGCGCCTGCGGCGGCTGCAAGCAAAACCACTACTTCAGGAAGAATCGTTATTCCCTAAACATGTAGCCGCGACTGCGCACCGTCATGATGTGCCGGGGCTTCGTTGGATCCTCCTCAATCTTTTCCCGTAGCCAGCGAATGTGGACGCTAATTGTTTGTTGCTCGCCTTCAAAATCATAGCCCCAAACCCTATCCAACAACGCCTGCCGGGTCACAACCCGGCCGCGGTTTTCCATCAGCGTTTGCAGTAAGCGAAATTCCTTCGGCGCAAGCGTTACGTCTTTCCCACCGACCTGCAATGATTGCCGGGAAGGATCGAGCACCATATTTCCCGCCGAAATTGCTTCGTCTCGCACGCCCTGCGAGTCGGCTGTTTGACGCCGCAAGCGCGCCTTGACGCGAGCGAGGAACTCATGCAACGCAAACGGTTTGGTAACGTAATCGTCGGCACCCAGCTCCAATGCCAAGACCTTGTCGATCTCCTGGTCTTTGGCGGTCAACATTATGATTGGAGAAGCGCTGATTTTTCGAATTTCCCGACATGCTTCGACTCCGTCAAGCACTGGAAGCATGATGTCGAGCACGATCAAGTCGGGTTGTTCGCGCGCTACCGTCGCGATGGCACTGCGACCGTCGCCGGCAGTGCACACGAGATAACCACTGCGTTCAAGGTTATATCGCAACGTCTGGAGGATCGCCGACTCGTCGTCAACGATCAAGATCTTTTTGACCGTCTCACCCGCAGGGGCGGAAAACGTTCCGCGCGGTGTCTTACTGCGCTGCAAGGTGCTCGTATAACGCTGCAATGGCGCTGTAATCGCGGGCGCCGTTTCCCTGCGCTGACGCCGCCGTATACAATTGGTACGCCAGACTGGAGGCCGGCAAAGGCAACACCATTATCCTGGCAACGTCCAGCGCCGCGGCCACATCTTTTCTCAGCAGGTCCAGCGCAAAACCACCTTCAAACGAACCCGAAAACCAGGTATTCGGGAGCCATTTTTCAAGGATATAGTTGGAACCAGTGGCCGAAGCAATAACCTCGCGCACGATTTCCACGTCCGCGCCGGATTGTTTCGCAAAGCTCAACGCCTCCGCGTTGGCGATCATGATGTTCGCGATTAAAAGCTGGTTCACCAGTTTCACCGTCTCACCCGTTCCCACCGGACCGACATGATGCGGAACGCCCATTGCGCGAAGCACCGGCGCAAGGTGAGAAAAATCGGCGGTTTCCGCGCCCACCATAAGCGTTAGGGTCCCATCTTTGGCTCGGGAGGGCCCACCGCTTACCGGCGCATCCACAAAACGGTGCCCCGCAGCGGTCAGCCGTAGCGAAAACTGTCGGGACGCCAGCGGCGATATCGTGGACATGTCGATAAAATAGGTCAATTTCTCGGCTCCCGCGAGCAGGCCGCGTTCCGAAAAGATGGCTTCTTCAACCTGTGGCGCATCGGGAAGCATAGTGATCACGACATCGCTTGATGCTGCGACGGCGGCGGGGTCCGACGCTTGTCGGACACCGTGCGCGGCGAGCCGCTCAAGCGGCGCCCGGTTGCGATGCGCACATGCTGTCACTTCAAAGCCCGCACGCGCGATGGCCATGACCATCGGCTCTCCCATAGCGCCGATTCCAACAACGCCCACGCGCGCTTCGATCACTTATCGGGCTTTTGACTGTAGACCTTTGGCGCCTCCTGTAGGGGCGCCACTTCCGCGTCCAGAACGCGTTTTTACCGCATTTCTGGAGGTAGCATGTTGTTAACGAGTCTCCGCCGCCCGACGTTTGAGGATATGAATTTATCCAATGGCAAACGGGTGCGCCTGCATCGACTGATGTACGAGCACGGGCCGGCGAACGGAACCCTCATGTTGCTTCCCATCGATCAGGGTCTGGAACACGGACCGATTGACTTCTTCGACAATCCTGATGCCTTGGACACCGATTGGGTGCTCAGACTTGCTGTTGAGGGGAACTTTTCGGGAATCGCCTTTCACATCGGGTTGGCGGAGAAGTATCACAAGCAGTACGCGGGCAAAGTCCCGCTTGTTGTTAAGGTCAATGGGAAAACCAACGCACCGCCGGACGATGAAGCCTTCAGCTCCATGACTTCCTCGGTTGAGGATGCGGTGCGCCTGGGAGCAGACGCCGTCGGTTACACACTATACGTTGGGAGTCCGGCACAAGACGTTGACGTCGCGCAATGCAACGAAGTGCGGCGCGACTGCGAGCGCTTCGGCATGCCGCTCATTATCTGGGCATATCCTCGAGGAAGCGCAATCAAAGCAAAGGGTGGCGTAGATTCGTTGTATGCGGTGGATTACGCTGCGCGCGTGGCATGTGAGATGGGTGCCGACATCATTAAGCTCAACCTGCCAAAGTGGGACCCCGCAACCGCCGATAAGATGCCAAAACCGTACAATACCTTGCAACTCTCTGAAGAAGCCGGGATAGCAAAGGTCGTGAAATCCGCGGGACGCTCGCTTGTCCTCGTTTCGGGCGGGAGCAAAATATCAGATGACGACATGTTACACAAAGCGCAAATAGCGATGGAGGCGGGTTGCGTCGGATTGATCTTTGGGCGCAACATGTGGCAGAGGCATTGGCAAGACGCCATGACGATGGCAGCCCGCATCCATGACGTGCTCGCTCGGCATGGCCAATGATTGCCACCCAAGCGGATTCAGATCGCACGCTCGCAGAGCGAGTGAACGTCGCGATAGACAGAGTGCGTCCCGGTATTCATCGGGATGGCGGCGAGGTATGGCTGATAAAAATAGATAGCGGCGTGGCCTTCGTGCAGATGCTGGGAGCGTGCGGCGGTTGTGCGATGTCCAACGCCACCTTGAAACTGGCGATTGAGCAAGTGGTTTTGACCGACTGTCCTGAGATTATTGCGGTCGAGCAAATCTAACAGACGAGCCCGTCCCGACCGATCGTTACATTTTCGCCAAGGTTGCGGAGCAACGCGGACAGTACCATGTAATCGTTCCTTGCTCCCGAACCGGTAACATGTGTTCCCTGTTTGCGCGCCTGCCACACTTGACGCAAGACAGGGTTTGTCCGACTGGAACGCCCTTACTTGCGTGATGCCGGGTTGCGGTGTACGTGATGAGGATGATCGCCGCGAAGATGACGAATGGCGCAACCGCAAAAAGGACGTTTATTTTATCCATGCCGTACTCTAAACGTGCGTGGTGAGCTTTTCCTCCAGCGAGAGCTTCTTCGTGAGTTCTTCCGCCGGGTAGATAATGATTTCAGCCATGGTCGGATGCAAGTGCGGAATATTGGCAATATCAAAAACCTTTGCCCTAAAAAACAACAAGGTCAGAGCCTCGTGGACCAGGTCCGCTGCTTCGCCGCCGACGATGGTGACGCCCAGAATTGTGCCGTCTTTGGCTGCTAACACTTTGATGAAGCCGTCCGGCAAGTTCGCGGTGATTGCCCGGCCGTGATCCTTGAACGGATAGCTGGCGGCATGATAAGCGATGCCACGGTGACGGCACTGTTTCTCGCTCAAGCCGGCGACCGCGACTTCAGGCTGCGTGTAGACCCCGCGTGCCTCGTGTAAGTCAAAATCCAACGCCACAGGTTTTTCGGAAAAAGCATTCTTTACTGCCAGCCGACCACCGTACTCCGCCAGATGCACCAAGAGGCGCCTTCCAATGACGTCCCCGGCCGCAAAAATCGCAGGATTGGAGGTCTGCAGATAGTTGTTGACGCGAATACCCCTTTTGTCGGCCAGAACGCCGGCGCGTTCTAAATCGAAACCCTCCGTGTTCGGACGCCGCGTCATTGCTAGAAAGAGCACTTGTCCGGCGTAGCGCTCGGTGCGATCGGCGCGTCGAACGTGCACTTCTTTAGCACCGTCGGTGTGCACACAATGCTCGAACGCCACATCGCAAATGACGCGAACGCCATCCGCTTCCAGACCAGCGCGCACCGCCGCACCGACGTCGTTATCTTCCTTGACAAGGAGCTCGGGAGCATCCTGAAGCAGCGTAACCTCGACTCCCAAGCGCGCAAAGTATTGCGCGAATTCGCAGCCCACCGGTCCGCCGCCGATTACAACCAAACTTTTGGGCAGACGAGTCGCCTCCAGCACCTGGTCGCTCGTGATGTATCCGGTCTCGCGCAGCCCCGGTATCGGTGGGGGATCGATGACCGAACCTGTAGATACCAGGAAATAGCGAGCCCGAATGGTATCCTCGCCGACCGTCAGTTCGCCGCGGCCCGTAAATTTGGGCCGACCCTTAAAGAGTGGAAATGATTCTATGCCGTCGATCCGCTCTTCCGCGAACTCTCTCACGATGTGGCGTTTTCGGCGCACGATCGCCGCAGCGTCGATGTGCACGTTCTCGGTATCCACTCCAAACTGCGGCGCTTCTTGCACTAAATGCGCAACTTCAGCCGAGCGCAACATTGTCTTTGCCGGCATGCAACCACGCAAAATGCATAAACCTGCCAAATCTCCGCTGCCTTCAGCGATTGCAACGGTCTTGCCAAGCTCCCGGGCATAAACCGCCGCGCTGAAACCGGCGCTCCCGGCCCCTACAACACAAAAGTCGAAATCGTCCGTCACGAATGTACGTTACCCACAACTCGACGAACATTAGCCCATGGCCGACGTCGGTGCGCTGCGTCAGGCGCTCGTAGAGCATCTAAAGCAGGAAGGCTCCATTAGAACTGCGGCAGTCGAGCGTGTCTTTGTCTCTGTGCCTAGGCACGTTTTTGTCCCGCAAGCAAGCGTGGAGGAAGCTTATGCTGACCGGGTCGTGCGTATCAAGGAACAAAACGGCAACCTTCTTAGCTCGTGCTCTCAACCGGCAATCATTGCCGAGATGCTCGAACAGCTGGCCGTAAGCGCCGGGAATCGAATCCTTGAAATCGGCACGGGAAGTGGGTACACTGCCGCCCTTCTGGCCGCCCTGACGGGTCCTCACGGGTCCGTTACAACCATTGACATCGAAGCGGATTTGGTGGGCGCGGCGCGAGAGCATCTGGACACCGCCGGATTTACCGCTGTTAAAACGCTGGTGGGCGACGGCGCACTGGGTGATTGCGAAAGCGCGCCGTTCGATCGAATATTGCTCACCGCATCCTCTACCGACATTGCCGCCGCCTGGTGGGAGCAACTCGCCTCTGACGGTCGGCTGGTAATGCCGCTCTCGTTGAAAGGGGTGCAAAAGTCAGTCGCCTTCGCGCGCAGAGACGCGACCCTCATCAGCGAGACGATGATCGATTGCGGCTTCATCTTGCTGCGTGGGATGGACCAAAGCAGCGATCACATCTATACGCTGAGCCGTGAACCACCGGTCTTTCTTGCGGCCGACCACACGGTTGAAGTTGACCGACCGGCGCTTGCGCAACGTCTCTTGTCCGAGCGCCCAATCGAAACGACCGTGCCAATCACAGTGAATCCGCGAGAGCTGTTAGCTTCGCTCGCGACCTGGCTTGGCTTTAAAGAACCGTGTAGCTGTAAGCTGGAAACACACGGAGAAGATCTTTTGCACCTGCCGACGATTACGCGCCGTTCGTTCGACTACCGGTTGTCCGTTGGTTTGTGCGCCAGGGACACAGTCGTTTTGTTGCATCTAGACAACAAACTGCGCGTGTACCGCTTCGGACCCCGGGAAAGCCTTGCGCAACGCTTGGCGGATCGCCTCTTGGAGTGGGATCGGCTAGGACGGCCGGGCTCCGCGAACGTACGCATCGTTGCAATGCCGCGGTCGAATAGAGATCCAGCGACGCTGGCACTGGCCGATGAAATCTTGGAGCGACCTCATACAACGTTTTGCCTGATGCGGCGTGACAGCGCTACAAATTGAG
>JALZBG010000207.1 GCA_030947645.1 Vulcanimicrobiota bacterium
GCCTGAAGCCGTGCGATCATTTTACGCGACATAGACGGATCGACTCGCGGATCGTTCTCGCCCGTGGTCATCAAAACCGCCGGATATGCTCGTCCTTTGACGACGTTGTGGTACGGCGATTGCGCGAGCATCCACGTGAACTGTGCGGGATCTTTGACCGTCCCAAACTCCGGGGTGTTAAACGCTCCGTTCGGCGTCAGTTCGACCCGAAGTAAGTCGTAAATACCGACTGCTGAGCTCACGGCGCGATAAAGTTCCGGATTGCGCGTAAGCGCAAGGCCCATCAAGAAACCGCCGGCACTCCCTCCGATAATGCCCAAGTGTTTGGAATTTCCAAAGCCGTGAGCTCCCAGCCACGTCGCGCAT
This sequence comes from Vulcanimicrobiota bacterium, assembly GCA_030947645.1. GTDB lineage: Bacteria > Vulcanimicrobiota > Vulcanimicrobiia > Vulcanimicrobiales > Vulcanimicrobiaceae > JALZBG01. The sequence goes on from JALZBG010000207.1 coordinate 367, forward strand.
GCGGCGAGGTCGTCACTCGAAACCGTCTTTGTGGCAAGCCGGGCCGCTTGATGCCACGCTTCGCCGTACTCGCCGCCGCCACGGATCATCGCTTGAGCGAATACGCCGCCGCGTTCAAGCTGTGCCAGGACGGTGGGATCGAAGTACGGACTGGAAATGACTCCATAGGCACCGTACGCTCTCATGACGGTTGGCGCCGACCCGTCTTTTTTGACGTTTTGTGCATGAATAATCTCGAGTGGTATTTTTACCTGACCGTCGAGCGAAGGTACCAAGACTCGCTCCGCGACGATATGGGAAAAATTGCCGGGCGACGTTTCCGCAATCCCGGTTGGGGTCAATTTGTTTGCAGCTTCATTGTATTGCAGCCACTTGTTCGGCGTCGTGTAATTATCGTAGCCGACGATGACGGGGCCACCCTTTGGATCGCCGGCAAGCGCCGTCAGCGTCGATATCTTCGGTACCGGGATGTTGGCGCGTAACGTTCCGTCAGTCGCGAACAGCCGGGCGCTGCCGTCGCCCCCGTTGATGTCGAAGGTCGCAAAGCCGCCGGCGACCGGAGATATGCCATCGATGACCAGATCGCTCGCGGGAACCACTACTCTCGCCGACTGGAACGTCTGACCCGGAGCCAGCGCGAGTATCTCGCCGCGTGAATCGTGTTTTTTGGAAACGACGTACAGCGTATCGCCTATGAAGGCGCCGGGAAACGCTGCACTACTTCCAATCACCGCATCGGGAGTCGCAATGCGCTCGAAATCGCCGCCGCTTTGACGCAAGTAAACGGAACCGGGAACGCCGTCGCCGTCAGTCTCGAAAATTGCCAGCATCTTGCCGTCGATGGATGATGTGGCCACAAACTCCGCTTTAGGAGAGAGGCCTTTGCCGAAGACGTACGTGTCCGTTGCGGCGTCGCTGCCGAGTGCATGATGCATAATCTGGATGCCGGACGTTGCGTAACTCCCATCGGCGTTCTTCGGCCACAGCGTATGTACGAAGCCTCTCGCATCGCCATCCCAGGCCAGCGCTGTTCCGCTAGTGCCGCCACCAACGTGCGGTATTTCGTCCGGGAGCATCGTGCCGTTAGCATCCACTACATGAAGGGTTTCGTTTTCGCTACCTCCCAACTGCGTCGTGAAGGCCACCTTTGAACCGCCCGGCGCTACGTAAACGGATTCGATCGACGGCGGCGCGGCGCCATTTGCTGCCTTTTGAGGGTCGAATAGGACGCGCTCGGCGGCGTGCAATCCATCACGGACAACCAGTTGCGGCTGTGGCTGCGGTGGTGTTTCCCGAAGATAGAAAAAGCGGCCGCCGCGAATTCGTAACGCGAACCGTGCCGTTGACGTACGGCTCAAGACAGCGATTCGTTTTTTATAGTGCTGGTAGCTCGGTCGGCCGGTGATGTAGTCTAGCGACACCTTCGTCTGCGCGGCCGACCAGGCCACAACTGCTGGATCTTTGGAATTCTCGAGCCAGCGGTACGGATCAGCCACTTGATGTCCAAAGTAGGTATCCGTCACTATTCCTGCAGGTGTCGGCGGGTAGTTCAGCGCCTTTGGCGACGCATAAACGGTGAGCGTAGCAGTCGTAAGGCCTACGATTAAGGCCGTTATGGCGCGCGCTGGTTTTATAGGAAAAGAAAACAATGGCATTGCGTGACTCCAAAGGTGGATTTGCACGACGGCTGTTGGGGAGAAGTCGGCTTAAGTCTTTAAACGTTGTTTGTGCGGCACACCGTGAACCTCATTCATTTTAGGACAGCTAAGTCGCTCTATCACACCGTAGCCGAACTCGAAGTTTGAGCGGGCACGCGTTTTTCCTTACTTACGAGTTGACAGCCGGTGAGGACGTTTTTGCGCCAGAATACGTCCAATCGACACGAGCTCGTCTCACTGTAGAGCGTTATGACTTTCGTGTGGTCGACGCCGCGCCGCGGCGTTTCGCCCATTTGATGATCGTTCGCCTGGAACTGCCACTTACGACTCAGAAACTATGAGAATCACCGCTCTTTAATGAGAGGAAGCTTCGTGCACCGGAGGGGGAATCGAACGAATTGTGACCGAGCAAGAATTTACATCAATCGCTCATCAGAAGCTCACCTGGAATTCGCCTTTGTCGCCTTCCCATGCGGATGAATTGATCGTCCGCCTTCCGGTAGCTGCCGGCGACATCATTGTCGACCTGGGCTGCGGGTGGGGTGAATTTCTGCTGCGCACACTTCGACAGCATCCCGATACTACGGGTATCGGACTTGATATTTCGGCGGACAACGTGCGACGAGCGATGGCACGAGCGAATGAGCTCGGCATGCAGTCCAGGGTTCATTTTAAGGTTCAAGACGCCAGCAATTGGGCTGGTCACGGTGATGTTTTTCTGTGCATTGGGTCAGCTTATATCTGGAAAGGGCCGGTGCCCTTACTTCGTGCGCTGAGCCATCGAGCAAAACACGTGCTGCTTGGCGAGGGCTATTGGGCGCAATCGCCCACACCTGAGGTCGTCACGATGATTGGAGCAGGTCTATCCACCCTCGCCGAGTTGTCGGACCTCTGCGCAAGCAGCGGATTTCGGCCGTTGCATGTAACGATTGCGGACCAGTATGAATGGGATACTTTCGAAAGCGACTGGCGCGCCGGCCTTGAGATTTGGGCAAGCCGCCAGAACGATTCATGCGACGCGCGTCGCGCGCGCGAACTATCGGACGTGCGGCGTAACGAATACCTTCGCGGCTATCGCGGAATCTTGGGCTTTGCCTATCTGATGTTAAGTAAGTAACGTCGCAGCGCGAGCGCCGGATAACTGAGGCGCTCGACGTTTTTGCCGCCGCGCATCTTGATGATCGAGCCGAAGCGTGGCGTTGACATTTCTTCTGGATACGAGCGTGGTAAAGCGCCTGGGTCGGCCCGCCGTTCGCAAGGTGATCGCGCCGTTGGCTGCGGCGGCGGAGGAGCTCGACATCGGTGTGCTTCTACGACGCCGACTTTGATTTCATTGCGTCGGTCACCGGTCAACCCTGCCGGTGGGTGTACCGACAGGCAGCCTGGAGTCACAC
>JALZBG010000208.1 GCA_030947645.1 Vulcanimicrobiota bacterium
GAGGATCCGAACCTAGCTGGCGAGTTCCGCATGCCTTCCCGCAGACGCTATGGGTTCGTGGTCACTGGGCTGTCGGGCGCGCTGTGCACGGTTGTACTCTTTTTCGCGTATGTGCGCTTGAACTCGGAGAACACAGTGTCCACGATGACTGTCCCGCCGAGCTTCTCGATCGCAGTCCATACGCGACGCCCCATTCCGGTAATCGCACCGCGGCCACACCGGCATGCGAGCATCATGCATGCGGCACAGCCGTCTGTTGCGCGGCGGGTGTCTAGACAACGTGAATTTTATGGACGCAGTGTGGCGCAGTCGGCCGCCAGCGCCGGAGTAAAGCGCACGGTGCGGGCAACGCGCGTTTTGCCAATGAAGCGCGTCCGCACTGAAGTACACCGCCTTGCAACAGTTCAAAATAAACATCGGGCCGTCCGCGTTTGGGCGCTGTCGCCAGTGGCGCAGGTAGTCGAGAAAGCCGTCGTTCAAGCGCAAGTTGTCCCGCAGGCCCGCGCCCGCGAGGACGCTTATATCGTGGAACAAACAGCCGTCGAACAACCAACAAGTGAAGCCTCGGTGACAATATCGCAACCGCCAACAGGCATACCGATCAAGTACTGCTATGCGCGAGGCACCTGGCGCACGTGTTGATCGCACTGCTGCCGCATCGATTGCAAATTTGATGATACCAGTGAAGCGTTCACTTCGAGTGTTTGTCTTTGGCGCGGTCGCCACATTGCTTGGATCGACAACAGCCTCCGTACGCGCGGCGGGATTGCTCAACCATCCGATTAATACGGTTACCGGAACGGTTACAACGGTGGTGAACGGAACACCGCTGGGATCAAGCGGGCCAATGGGTCCGAACGGACCATTAATTTCAACGCCCGGTCGTCCTCTTGGCGCAAACACCGGACTTGGAATCGGTTCCGGTATGCCAATAACCTATCGCAATGACTCCGAGTCCACCAGCTTCGGGCGCATACCGCAGGCTGCTATCAAAGGCACCGTGGACGCCGCTAGCCTCCCGGCCACTCTTCAAGCGTCGCTTGCGAGCGCCGTCACTGCCATAACAAATGACAGCGTAACGATTGCGACTCCGCGAGGACCGGCGACCCTGAGGCTGCCCCCGGGCAGTGTTTCAAGATCCCGAATGATTGTTGGCAGTAAGGTAACGGTCATTCCAAACTCCAACGGGGTGAGTGTCGTGTTGCGGCTTTCTGACGCAGCGCCCAACCCGTACGGCGAAATTTACGTAGGCACGGTACAAACCGTTGGTAGAAAAACAGTGACCTTGCGCTTTCGCGATGGTACAGCCCACTCGTTCGCGGCAAGCCCTCGCTTGTTGCAAAACATCGCTACCGTCAAGGGAAAAATCGTGGCGCTTGCGTCGAGCGACGGCTTGTCCACGCGCAAGCTGCTGACGGCCAAGGAAATCAATCATGTCGTGAATTCCGTTCCGACAATCCAAAACCGGTACATCGGGCGGATCGTGAACGCGAAGAATGCAGCAATTACTTTAGACCTTGGGAAAGGAACTTTGCGGACACTGCAGTGTTCAGCGTGTGCCGGCACAACGCTTCGCGGAGTGTCCTTGCTTCCGGGGCGAGCAGTGTATGCGATCGGCGACCCGCAGGGTCGCCTCGTAAATCTGGCCGCCATTCCTAAGGGCACGCGCATTGTCGGACAAGTGTCGGCCGCGAACCCCACCTCCGTTTCCATCATGTTCGGCGGCGGCGACATCACAACGCTTCCGTGCGCGTGCACACCGATTCTGCAGGGTTTGGGCGGCATTACCGTTGGGGATCCCGTTATCGCCGACCTCGACCAAAACGCTACCATCACGTCGCTCACCCGTTTTCCGGACAATGGTCGCGTTATCGGGCAAGTTGTCAGCATTACCGCAAAGCAACTGGACGTAAAACTTCCGTCGGGAAGCGTTCAATCGTTTACCTGCAATTGTCTGGCCGATCGGTTCGATAGCGCTCTGCTGGGAATCGGCAACACCATAGCGCTCAGTCTAAACGCCGATGCGCAGGTAACATCGATCAACGCGGCAACAGCGGCTCCAACGACTGCCGTGGCAGCGAATGGGACATCGTCAAGCATGCGCGTCTCGGTGCCATGCACGCAGCGCGGAGGCAACAGTACGAAGGCGGCGGGAAAGGCGCAAACTACAAACTCGCCTTGCGCGGACGGCGGCGAGCGAGCTTCGGCAGCGGTCCCTTCCCGTGGGGCCGCTTACGTGAAAACACCGATGACGGCGGCAGAAGGATGCCACGGACAAGATTCTTCCAGCATGTTCATCGCCGTGCATGATGGGCGTACGCAACGTCCGGTAAAGAATGCGGAAGTCCGCTTGAACGGTCCGGCAAGCATCGCGCTGATGAGTCCTTCAAACGGATATGTGGAATTGCTCAATATCCCCGCGGGTACCTACGTTCTAAAAGTTCGAAAGACCGGGTTCGGTGAGGCGGGCACTGCCGAGTTCTCTGTTCTGTGCAACGAGGGCGTGCGCGTTGAAGCAAATCTTCGGGCGCTGCCTCACGTGGTACGGGTCATCAGAATCATCAGACGGCAGGCTGCATCTCGAGTTGTAACCCGCCAACGACAGGCGTTGAACTGCGTATATGCGTCGAAGGCACCGGATAGAGTTGCCAAATTTTCCCGGAGCACGACCATTCACAAAACTTCGCACGGCTACTACACCTGCGCAGTAAAAAAAGCGCGCATTTCCCGAACGTCGCAGCGATAATCGCCCAAAGCTAGCCCGGGCCACGATGAACGGGTTTAAAGAGCACCCAGCGAAACGGCTTGAAAATTCCGCGAAAGACTGGAGGCCGCGCCGCGCCCACGTTCGACGTTGCTAACCTGCCCGTGCGTGGCATGCGATCTCTGCGGACATGTTGTGCGCGCCGCAAGAAATGCTGCGTCGCCGCAACGCGATGACCACGTTGAAGCGTTTTTCCTGAAAGGGCCGCGATACCGGCATAGCGTTTATGGTGATGCCTGGGGTGAGGGCGGGCAGCGATCGAAAAGCGTTTGCGCGCATGTATGTGTTTAGCGACGGGACGCGCACGACTAAGAGAAGGCAGGGCAAGCGCGCGGTGAACACGGACGTTGCGGGCGTGAACCACACGGGCGTGAGCCGCACGGGCTGGAGCTATACGAGCCCTTTGAAGAGGCAGTCGTGCCGGCACACCGGTTGCGGTGAACTGCATTGGCGAATATGCAGTGACCGCGCGATTGGCCGTTCCAAGTGAGTTCACGAACAGGAGAACCCCGAGCGTCGCAATACCGACGCCGGCCAAAACGCGGGCGTCTATTTGTTTGCGAGGTTCGTCTCCTTGCAAGGACGCGATGTGGGTGAGGTAGCCCGCAAGCAACGGCGGCGCAAGGTTGGCCATTGCGCGCGGTTCATG
>JALZBG010000209.1 GCA_030947645.1 Vulcanimicrobiota bacterium
GAGCAACGCCCTCCGCAAAGTTCGCTAGGGGGTCATTCGGGTCGATTGCCAGCGCCTTATCGGCATCTACTTTCATCCGGTCGAAGTCGGGTTTATCCAGTCTCGTCATCTCAAACGAGGCGTTGGCATAGTTTGTGACGGCATACTTCGGAGAAGCAGCGGCGGCATTTTCTAAAGCCGCAACCGCTTCGTTGTACTTCTTTGCAGAGTCGTAGTCGCGACTTTGCTGTTGGTAGTACGCAACGAACTGTGCCGAGAGGTCGCCGCTGGGGTCGATGGCAGCGTCTCCTTGCCTGACCTCGGTCGCCTTATCGAGCTGACTGTTCTTTAGGTATGCGGTAATGAGGTTGCCGTCCAACGTTAGCTTGGTCTTGCGGTCGAGCTTAGGAACCGACGCAGCCATGCTGCGAGCTCTTTCGAAAGACACGACCGCAGCCGGATAATCCTTCGCCGCCATTTGAGCGGTGCCCAATGCGTTGAGCGTTTCGAGGTCTTGCGATACGGCGACCCCGCGCTGGGCAACCTTTAGCGATGCTGCCGGATCGGTCTGAGAGAGCGTTGACGCTTGACTCGCATACGCATGACCCGCAACGCTTTGGTAGACCTTGGGGATGGTTCCGGCTTTATCGAACGCAGCGACTGCACTGGAATAATCGTTGGTGAATGTGTTGGCAACCCCGAGCTGCGCCTGCACTATCGCATTTTGGGGATTTGCCGCCAGGTATGCGGTAGCAGCGGTTTTCGCGCCGGCGTAGTTACCCGAGTGCAACATGCGCCCAATTGAGCTCGCACCTGCACCGGCGCTTGACGAACCCGAAGTATCGTCGCCCGAAGATGACACGCTGCCTCCGCTAAACCTCAGGGTAAAATCATAGAACGCGGTCAGCGGTTTGCCGCCTCGCGTTGCCGCTTTATAGGTAGACCGGCGCGCAATGTCCAGCGCTGCGGCATCGTCACCGTGGTTGGTCGATTTGATTATGCGCGTGACCTTGAAGCTGCCGTTGGCATTGACCTGAACTTGAACGATTACTCTTCCTGAACCGCCCACCGCTACAGTCGGCGAAGCCCGCTTCACCAGTTTTGGGGGAAAGTAGTAATTGAATTTAACCGCGTTTGAAGTCGCCGCGGCTGCGGGAAGCGCGTACGCAACTGCAGCGATCACCAGCGAAGCTTTCAGAAAACCATTCATCGGATTAACCTCTTTTGCAAAGTTTCTGTAAGGATAACAACGCATCGCCGAGCGCTTTCGTCGTTGCACGCCTTACGCGGCAACAGGGGCTACCGGTAGGGTTCGGCCAACTGCTCCCGCGATTCCCGGCAAGCGGTTCATCAATTCCCCAAATGCCGCGAAGGTCAACGATTGCCTGCCGTCAGAAACCGCACCGGCTGGATCGGGATGGACCTCAACCAGCAAGCCATCGGCTCCACAGGCAATCCCGGCGATGGCCATCGGCGGCACCAAACGGGCAACGCCGGTTCCGTGCGACGGATCGACGATGACCGGTAAGTGCGTCAACGATCCGAGCAGCGGAATAACTGCCAGGTCAAGCATGTTGCGAGTGGCCGAGTCAAACGAGCGCACGCCCCGTTCGCACAGAACAACATTCTTGTTCCCAGCCAGCAGTAAATACTCGGCGGCCATGAGCCACTCTTCCACGGTTGCCGCGATGCCTCGCTTCAGGAGCACCGGAACGTGAAGCACCCCGACCTCACGCAGAAGGCTGAAATTTTGCATATTACGGGCGCCAATTTGCAACATGTCAGCGTATCGGGCCACCATCTCGACGTCGCGCACGTCGAGGACTTCGGTAACCACGGCCAGCCCATTTCGGTCTGCGCATTCGCGCAATAACTTAAGCCCGTCCTTCCCCAACCCTTGAAAGGCGTAGGGTGATGTGCGAGGTTTAAATGCGCCGCCTCTCAGGACGTTCGCGCCGCGCTGGGCAACGGCTTTGGCCGTCGCGCAGAGTTGCTCGCGTGACTCTACGCTGCACGGGCCGGCGCAGATCGCGAGCGGTCCTCCGCCGAAAGTCGCGCCGTTTGCGAGCCGCACAACCGTTGGCTCGGGCTGCGTTTCAAGGCTCACTAATTTGTAAGGCGTCATTGTTGGCGTGAAATTTGTTCGCCGCTAAGACGCGTAGCGCCGCTATTTCCCGTTCGGTGACCGGTCGTATTGCGCCAACGGGAAGCTCGCCAATCCGCAGCGGCCCGAAGCGCATGCGCACGAGCGCCATCACCGGATGATCGAGCTCTTCAAACATCCGCCGCACTTGCCGGTTCTTACCTTCGTGAATGGTCAGGTCTATGATAGAGGCACCCGTTCGGGCCGCCACGACACGCAGTTGGGCACCGGCCGACCGCACGCCGTCGAAAGAAATCCCCTCGCGAAGGCGCGCCACCTCATCCCGTTGCAGGCGACCTCGAACGGTAACTCGATACGTCTTCTGGACCCCGAACTTGGGATGCGTCAAAACGTGCGCGAGTTCGCCGTCATTGGTCAAAAGCAGAACGCCCGATGTGTCGTAATCCAAACGCCCGACGGGAACAATGCGCGGCACGTCTTTGGGCAGCAGCGACACGATGGTGCGGCGGCCTTGGGGATCGCGCATAGTCGTCATCATGTTGAGGGGTTTGTGCAGGACAAAGTACTGGAACTCGCTGTTTAGTTGGACTTTGCGCCCACGAACCGTTACAAGGTCCGTGCGGGTAACACTCGATCCAAGTTCGCGCACGAGCTTCCCATTCACGACAACCTCGCCCCGCAAAATCATCTCTTCTGCTCGCCGTCTGGAGGCGACCCCCGCATGCGCCAGGTACTTTTGCAGCCGCATCACCGCATGTCCCTGGTAAGCCCAAACACCGCCAGGTCGTAGTAAATGCCCGCTTTATAAACGGCTCGGCGCAGCGTTCCTTCACGCATGTGCCCGCATTTTTCCAAAACTCGCATCGAAGCAACGTTCGGCGCGGACACATGCGCCTGCAATCGTTCGAGGTCTGAGTGCTCGAAGATATACTCAACAAAGACCCGCGCGGCGGACGTGCCGATGCCTCGTCCCCAATAACGCCGGCCCAGCCAATAGCCCCATTCGGCGGTAAATCTGTTTTCTCCAGAGAGGCGCCGGTATCCAATTCCACCCGCGATTGCGTCATTCGTTACAATGGCAAAATTGGTTGCCCCATCGCCGCTGTTGAAATGTATCCAGCTGCGCGCATCTTCTCTGCGGTATGGGTGCGGAAAGACGTCAGTCATGTAACGAGAGACCTCTTCGTCGTTTGCGACCGCAACGAGTTGCGTTTCGTCCTCGCATCGCCACGCCCGAATGATACATGTTCCGCAGTCTAGTTGCATAGGGAATGCGGTACGTCACCGGATGGCACGCTCGCAGAACGGATAGCAGCCACGGATGGCGGT
>JALZBG010000074.1 GCA_030947645.1 Vulcanimicrobiota bacterium
GCCCGTCGGGTAGTAACGAATCCCTGCGGCGTCCTGTAACGCTCGGCCCAGTGCATCGACGGTGGCATCCTGTTGCGTTTCGAAAAACACGACCGCCGAATGCACGAACCGAACCGGGACGCGCACGGTCGTGATCGCGAGATGCAAGCCCGGAAGTTCCAGGATCTTGCACGTCTCGTCGCAGACTTTCGTTTCTTCGGAGCAAGCGCCGTCCGCCCCCATCAGACCGATCTGTGGGATAACGTTCTGCGCGATTGGGCGCGAAAATGTGACGTTTTCCGGTTCTTGTCGACCCTCGAGCGACGCACGCTGCGCAGATTCAAGTTCCGCTAGACCGGCACGGCCGGCGCCGCTGACCGCTTGATATGTCGCGACGCGGACGCTTTGCAAACCAGCGGCGAAGCGCAGCGGTGAGAGCGCCACGCAGAGAATAATGGCGGTGCAGTTTGCAACGGGAAAGATTCGTTGCCGCGCATCGAAGGCCCGAGCGTTTACTTCGGGCACTAACAGCGGGAGATCGGAGCTCAGGCGGAACGTCGGGCTGTTGTCGATGATGAAGGAACCGTTACTTGCAAGGGTCGGTGCATATGTCGCACTGGCATCCTCACTGCTTGCAAAAAAGAGCGCATCCCAATTTGCCAGCGCTGCCGCGCTCGTAGCTTGGACGTCCACCGTCTGACCCCGATAGCGCACCCCTGCGTCGTGGCGGCGGGACGCAAACGCACCTAGCTCATCGATCGCGACGTTTCGTTCTTCCAGCACCCGCAACACCGTCTCACCGACAATTCCGGTTGCGCCGACGACGGCGAGCTTCACGTCGAGTTGCAGTCTAACAGCGCGTCAAGCCCGACTGTGAGCCCGGGCATGCTGCGCACGTTGCGGATGGCCATAAGCATCCCGGTAGCAAACGAGTCGCGCGACAGGGAGTCGTGTTTGATGGTGAGCGTCTCGCCGGCGCGGCCGAACACTACTTCGTGATGGGCGAGCAGTCCGGGTAATCGCACGCTATGAATTGGCACATCTTTACGATCCGCGCTTATGCCAATTCCCTGCGCGGTTGAAACGGCAGTTCCACTTGGTTTGTCGCGTTTGCCGTCGTGATGTCGCTCTATGATCTCCGCGGCCGGGAAAAACCGGGCAGCCTGACGAGAGAAGCGCATCATCAGGACCGCTCCGAGCGCAAAATTGGGAATCAACATCGCAGATCCGCCGCGCTGCGCTGTGAGATCTCGCAAGCGCTCCCGATCCGTGTCAGTCCATCCCGTGGCGCCCACGACCGCTGCAACGTTCTGCTCGATCGCCGCCCGCGTAACTCCGACCGTTGTTGGATAGGTTGTCAGATCGAGAACGACGTCCGGCCGCGTCTCTCGCAAGAACGTCTGAAGGTCGTCGTGGATGAGCTCGGCCGGCTTGGCCGTGCGAGCGAATCCTCCGGCAAATGTGAGGTCTTCGGTGCAGCGCACGAGCTCGCAGGCAAAACGCCCCATCCGGCCCAGCGCTCCTGCAACGCCGACCCTGATTTTCTCTATTAGCCGACTTTTTCGAGGGGGGCGTACTTAAGCATCACCATCTTTTGGCCAACGTTGGGGAAATTGATCGACAGAAGTCCGTCCCCCCCGCCGCCGACAGCCTCAACGACCGTGCCTTCTCCCCATTTTGGATGACGCACCCGATCGCCGGCTTGAAGGGCGAGTTTTACCCCAGCGCCGGCGTTTTCATGAATGGCCACTTCGCGCCAACGCCCCCCAGCCGGACGCTGCATCGCAGCGCCGCCACCAACCTGTTCGACGGTCGGCATTTCATCGAGAAAGCGTGATTTCGGATGGGCGAACGTATTGCCAAACAAGGTACGACGCTGCGCGTACGAGAGGTACAAACGCTCCATCGCTCGTGTAATTCCCACATACGCCAGACGGCGTTCTTCTTCTAACTCGGTCGTATCGACGAGGGCCCGATTGTGCGGGAAGACCCCTTCTTCCAAGCCGGTCATAAACACAACCGGATATTCCAGACCCTTTGCAGCATGCAACGTCATCATTGTAACGTAGGAAGCCGATTGTTCGAGGGAATCGAGATCGCTGATCAACGCGATGTTGGCCAGGAAATCCCCCAAGGTCCCCGCATTTTCCATGGCTTCGAATTCGCGCGCGACGCCGACGAGTTCTTGCAGGTTTTCCAACCGAGTGCGCGCGTCGTTGGTATCCTCGTTTTGTAGTTCGCGAACATACCCCGACTCTTCCATTACGGCGATCATCATTTCGGAAATCGATAACGATTCTAGCCGTTCGCGCCACGCGCTCACCAACTCTGCAAAGCGTTCCAATTCACGTTGCTTCTTTGGTACCGCGCGGCGAAGCAACTCTTTGTCGAAAACGGCTTCCCCGGGCGACACCTTCGCCGCATTGGCGGCTTCAATGAGACTCGAAAGGGTCTGTTGCCCGATGCTGCGGCGCGGAACGTTGACGATCCGCCGGAAAGCTACCGCATCCGCAGGATTGAGAATGTAACGCAAATAGGAAATGACGTCTTTGATTTCACTGCGCGCGTAAAAACCGACGCCGCCGATAACGCGATACGGAATCCCCTCTGAAATGAACGCTTCTTCGAAAACGCGCGATTGAGCATTCGTGCGGTAGGCGATCAGGAAATCACGGTAACCCATCCCTTCGCGCACCAGCTCTTTAATTTTTTCGACCACGTAGCGCGCTTCCGCTCGCTCGGTTTCCGATGCAAAAGCCGTTACTGGTTCTCCGGCAGCCCGGCTGGTAAACAGCTTCTTGGGATGACGCTTTGCGTTGTTGCCTACCAGTTGGTTCGCGGCTTCCAAAATCGTCGAGGTGCTGCGGTAGTTCTCTTCCATTTTAAAGATGACCGCACCGGGAAAATCCTGCTCGAAACGCAGAATCATCTGGTAATCGCTTCCACGCCAGGAGTAAATGGACTGGTCGTCATCACCCACGACCGTTAGGTTCTTATGCTCACCTGCAAAAAGCGAACACAAGCGGTATTGCGCATAATTGACATCTTGGTACTCGTCGACTAAAACATAGCGGAACTTATTTTGATAGCGGGTCCGCGTTTCAATGTCCGTTTCAAGCAAGTGAATAGTGCGTGCAATCAGATCGTCAAAGTCGAGGCTATTGCACTCCGCAAGTCGCCGCTCATATTCGCGAAAAACGTTGCCGTACCGTTCGCCGATAAATGAGGTATTTTTCGTAAGGTAATCTTCAGGGGAGCGTAGAGCGTTTTTCGCCTTGCTGATTTCCGAAAGACAGGCGCCCGGCGACATCTGCCGCTCATCGTAATCGAGGTCATGGAGGATGTCCCGCACGATGGTGCGCTGATCGGTCTCGTCCATGATCGCGAAGTTGCTCGATATACCGATCTTGCGACCGTCGCGCCGTAAAATGCGCACGCAAATCGAATGAAACGTCCCCACCCACAGATCACGAGCCGCCTCACCAACCATGCGCTCGAGCCGTGACTTCATCTCTCCAGCAGCTTTATTCGTAAAAGTAACGGAAAGGATGCGGTCCGGAAAGACTTTCAGTTCGTTGAGCAGGTACGCAATGCGGTGTGTTAGGACTCTCGTTTTTCCGCTTCCAGCCCCGGCGAAAATGAGGCACGGCCCATTCGCGTGGCGGACAGCAGCATTTTGAACGTCATTTAATGCATTCGATTCGGCAATCATCAGCTATATATTTCGCCAAGCAGACGCGTTGCGCCTCGAATCGGTAAGAATCGCCCTTAACGGACGATTTTTAGGGACTTTCGGGGCTTGGCGGAAAGCGCAAAAGCAGCCGCAAGATACGAAACGGTCGATTCGGCGCCCATATTGCGGTTAACCGCATTTTGGTCAATACCATCTTTGCACCCGCCGGCGCTTACCATGACGGCGCCACTGGTATTCCGGCCATAAAACCAATTGAGTCCGACTTCGCATAGGTCCAAAAACGCACGATCGGACGTTGCTTCGTACGCAGCCAGCGCCGCATCGATCAGAGCCACCGCTTCAAGCGGTTGCTGACCAAAACGGGCGCGCCGACCACCCCGCACATACCAACCATCGTTGCCGATCGGCACGAACACGCCGTTTTCAATGACGACCGATTCATAAAAGGCCAGCGTGCGCATGCCGATCGCAATGAGCTCTTGGTCGCTTAACAGCAGCCCCGCTTGCAAAAGCGCCTGCGGGAGCCGCGCGTTATCGTAAGTCATGGTGCCTTCGAACCACTGCCAGCCAACGTCGCCGTTTTCAAGGTAAGCATTCTTGAGGGACTCGGCGAGTTGCCTAACCGCGCGTTCGCACTGCAAACGATCGCTAAGGCCCGATTGCGCCGCCAGGGTCAAGCCGATTATCGAGTATGCCTGCGAACGGAGATACTGGAGCTGGCTGATCGCCGGTAACCCGCGCGAGAGCATCGCGGCACAAACACTCTTCCACGACTCGCGCGGCGCATAACGCATACCGTATCCCACGGACCACATCGCGCGTCCGAAAGAATCTTGCGTTCCGACGTCGTCAAGCCACATTCGCGCGAAGCTCATGAAGTTGTGGAACCGTCCATCGTGCATCTGAGCATCGCATAAGAATGCCAAATAAATTGAGGCAAGGCGCGCGGCAGGTTCGTGCAGCGGCTCGAGTTGGAGTCTTGCAAGCGCGACCATGAATGCTCGCGATACGTCGTCTGTGCAGTAGCCGGTGGACCGATTCGGCACGTCGTACACCGCGTGCTGGATAATTCCCGTATCATCACTGAGGGCTACGAGATGATCGAGTGCCGGAAGGGCGCGGACGACGCTCGCTTTAGGCGTAATTAACCAGTTCCAGTCGCGCTTTCGGCGGAGCGAGCTGCATGAATAAGCGTCCATACTCGTCGGCAACATGCGGCCACGTCATTTGACGGCCGTACCGGTAGGCACGCCTCTCGGTACTGCGTCGCAACACCGGATCGTCCAAGAGCGCCAGCAAACTCTCAGCGATGGAATCCGCGTCGCGAAACTTTACTAGGAAGCCGCGGTGATGCGCCAGCAACTCTTGCGCGTAAAGATACGGAGTTGAAACAATGGCTTTGCCGCACCCCACGGCATATGCCAGCGTACCGCTCACAATTTGATAGGGGTTCAAATAGGGTGTTAAGTAGATGTCAGTCGCCGCAAGGTACGTTACCACTTCGTCAAAGTCAAGATACTTATCGACGAGCGTTATGTTGTTTTCGAGCCGATTTTCTAAAATTTTGGCGTGCAGCGACTCCCGGTACGATTCGCCTTCCTGACGGCGCACGCTCGGGTGCGTTTCGCCTAAGATTAAGTACAACGCTTTGGGGCGGTAACGCACGACCCGCCGCATTGCGTCGATCGCGTACTCCAGGCCCTTGCCGCGGCTAATCAATCCAAAAGTTGAGATCACCGTACGCTGACCGACGCCGAAGGATGCCTTGGCTCCATCCGTGGAGCGAAATGGCACGTCCGGGACGCCGTGATGGATGACTCGCAATTTTTCAGCTTCGATGCCATACACATTGGAAAGAATGTCTTTCCCCGTTGCGGACAACGCAACAACCATCGTCGAGCGCAAACAGAGCTCACGAGTGACACGGCGCATCGCATCGTCCGGTTCAGGGAGCACTGTGTGAAGCGTCAATACGACCGGCTTTCTCAGCAATGACAGCAAGTCGAGCAACCAATCTCCGAGTTCTCCTCCGAACAGGCCAAACTCGTGCTGAATGTTGAGAATCTCTGCGGGATGGGCGTTAACGATGGCTGCCATGTCCTCGTACGAGGAGCGCTCGTCTTGCGTCAAACGGGCTACGACTTCAGGTCCGTACGCGCGGATGTCGGCCCCCGGCTCGTCGATGGCGATGATCTCGCTTTTTGTTCCGTAGGCCTCGTCGTACGAATCAACGACGTCTTTGGTAAACGTGGCGATTCCGCACTCGCGCGGCGGAAAAGATCCCATAAAAAGGGTGCGAGGTACAGGAACCGGATCCCGCGGGTGCGCCGATCTAGCTATCAATTACGAACTCCAAAGACAACCGCGCTAAACACGCAAACCTAGCGGGCGATGGGTTGCGCACCAACGCGGGTTCCCGGCTGCAGTGCTTCACCTGGAGCAATGATAACATCGTGTCCAATAACGCTGCCAGAGCCCAGCAAAGCGCCGGCGCCAATCCTCGCCCCGCTGGCCACAATCGAGCCGTCTATGCGGGCGTTTTCTCCAACCACCACGCCGTCCCATAACACTGAATCCACTATTCGAGCGCCTTTCCCAATGCGGCAGGCCCGGCCCAGAACCGTGTGCGGACCAACGCGGGCCCCCTCTTCAATCTGTACGTCCTCATCCAAGTAAACCGGGGCGACGGTCTTCGTAAGGATACCCTCGAAATCAGTTCCGGTTACCCGGGCCTCCAGTTCGAGAGGCATCTTTCCGTCAAGGATGTCCCGGTGAGCGGTAAGGTAATGTTCGGGGCGTCCCAAGTCGATCCAATAGTCCGGTGTCGCGTAAGCAAACAGGTCTTTCCCTTCCGATAAAATGCGCGGAAAGGTGTCGCGTTCGACGGAAACATTTCGCCCGGACGAAATGAAATCCAGGACCTCACGCTCGAGCAAATACGTGCCGGCATTGATCTCGTCGGTTGGTTCCTGACCCTTTGGCGGTTTCTCGACAAAGCTCGTAATACGCCCGTTCGCGTCATGCACCACGCAACCGAAGGGGGAAGGGTCGGCAACCTTTATAAGGTGCAGCACCCCAAGGCCGCCTTGTTGTTCGTGCACCCGCATCATTGCTGCTAAATCGAGACTTGTCAGCACGTCACCGTTGAGAACAAAAAAAGGCCCGGTGATATGCTCTTCGACATTCTTGAGGGCGCCCGCGGTGCCGAGCGGTGAATCCTCGATCACGTATGTGATCTTCATGTCTAGGCGGGTCCCGTCGCCAAAATAGTCAGTGATGGCTTCGGGCAGATATCCTGCCGGCAGGATCACGTCCCGAATTCCGGCCCGCTGCAAGCGTTGCAGGGTCCGCTCCAAGAACGGCACGTTCATGATGGGTACCATCGGTTTCGGGGTGCCATACGTCAGCGGACGAAGACGCGTCCCCTCGCCACCCACCAGAACGATCGCCTGCAAGCCACCTCCACAGAAGAAAAAAGCGCAAACCCGATTTACGCCACGGCGCTACTTCTACGGAAACTCAATGACGCTTGCAACCCCAGCGGGTGAGCCCGGTCGAAGAGCTCCCAACCAACCTTGTCACCCTGAGCCTGTCCAAGGCCCTCCAACCAACGTTTGTCACCACCCTGAGCCAGTCGAAGGGCCTCCAACCAACTTTGTCACCCTGAGCCAGTCGAAGGGCCCCTCTAGCGCGGCCGCGGAGCTTACACGCTTTTCAGGGCAGTGACGCCAATACGCCGTTTGAAACGATGCTTCGGCCATCGACAGTGACCGTCGCGTTTCGAATCGGGAACGCAAAGCCGTAATTGCCTACCGTTTTGTTGGCACCGCCCAGCAGCTGATTGTCTCCTGTCGCGATGTATACAACTCCCGCGCCCGCGTTTGGATAATATGCTGCTCCGTTTTCTTCGTGAGACGTCCAGGCTGGATTCAGACCGATCGAAAACGATGCAACCGTCTTTGTTGGACCGCCGGATGCGGACAAGAGTGCGTTAAAGCAACCCATACCCGAAGAAGCTGCAATGTTCTGTGCGACTCCATTGTGAAATTCGAGAGTAACGTTCCGCATTGTCTCGAAGCGGCATCTCACTTGGGGCACAACAACCTTGCCGTTCGCGGAGGCTTCAACTGGGGCGAGAGCAACGCTACCGCCTGGTATGCCGACATCGCGGTAGACATACGGCTTGCCCGCCGCGCGCTCTGCCGTGATCGTCCCTGAGTCGACAAAAATCGGGCGCTGCGCGTCCAAATCGAACGTTACATCCGTTCCATCGGGCGAGGTGATATGAACGGATTTACCGCCATGCAGTAGGGTTTGCGCCGCCTGGCCCTTCTTGGCAACTTCCGCGTAATCGGCGCGCATGGCATTCCACAACATAGCGCTGTACGTCGCCGCATCCAGGCCCATGCTAGAGGCACGCTCCGCGGTCGGATAGGTGATATCGACTTCACGATATTTCATCGAATCAAGCAGCGGCGTCAAAAACTCGGTTGATTTATTAATAAGACCCAAGCGCCGCGCCGAGACCCCCGCGTCCAATGCCTTTATGTCTGAAACCGCCGGAAGTGTAATATACACGTCCACGTTCTTGAGCCAATCGGCCAAAAACCGCGGTTCGGTGGAGAGGTATTTCTCGGGGACATTCATATTTCGCGAGCGAAGCACCGCATCGGAATCAAGAAACATGGTGACGATGCCGCCTGCGTTTTGAGCTTCGATGGCCAAGCTCTCCATCAAGGGGACCGTGTGTTTACCACCTTCGATGACGACGACCTCACCCGGGCGCACGGCCGCAGAAGTTACTACGATGTTGTGCGCCAACCGTTGGATATCGCTTTGAGATGGGTCCGCCAATGCGCTTATGTGAACGGCCCCCAGAGCGCCGCAACAACATGCGGCAGCAACGATTAGCCTTTTCAGCATATTAGAAACACTCCACTTCCTACGAAGCTTTAGTGCAAACAGCGGTGTTTTTTGTGATCGTTCCGTCAGGGCTTTTGTTCACGGACTTATCTATTGTTTTCGAATCGCTGACCTTGGTCAAAGTATCTGATCCGGTGCTACCGTCCTGCGCAAGTATGCTGCGGGAAGTCATCGTGTTTCCCTTCCAGCCCGGCGTTGCCGTTGCTCCATATCCACCAAAGTTATCGACGGAAATGGTAATCCATTCGTGCGTGCGCGAATTGTACGTCGTGTAACTTTCCGTTTTGAC
>JALZBG010000075.1 GCA_030947645.1 Vulcanimicrobiota bacterium
GGCATGCAGTTGCGGCGCCAAAAGGTCATATTGCTGCGGATTGTTTGTTATTCCATGCAGCAGGACGATGGCCAGCGGCATCACCCGATCGTGGCTATACAGTCGCGTGTATGCCGCAGGAAGAATAGTGTCGTCATCCAGCGCGCCCATCGCCCGCACCAGTTCCAACGCCTCGTCGTAGCTTTTCGCCGGGTGGTTGAGCGGCTGGAGCAACATGCGCACATCTTACTCTGAACAGCAATGACTTGCCTTTTTGAAAGGCACCTACAGGTGCGCGAGAACGCGATCCATCAGGTCTTTGAGCACAAAGGGTTTGGTGATGTAATCAACGGCGCCGACTTGAAATCCAGTAATCTTGTCGCTTTCGGTACCTTTTGCAGTAAGCAGGATGATCGGGACTTTCATCAGCGAGCGAATTGCGGCGCACGCTGAAAAACCATCCACAATTGGAAGCATGACGTCCAGTATGATGACATCAGGCTGCTCCCGCTTTGCAAGGGAGATTGCCTGGCGTCCATCGTACGCAGCGCAGACGATGTGCCAACTCGTTCCAGATTGTAACGTAAAGTTTCCACGATTGGCCGCTCATCGTCAACAATCAGAATTTTTGCCTGCTGCGAGGGACGAGCGACACCGTCGGCAAGCGTTCGCGCTTCACTGAGACTTAAGGACGGCCATACCTGCTCCACATACGCGAGTTTCGTCTTGCCGGTGGGGGGGTCAAGCATCAACTCGCATACAGGACGCACATCCTACCGAACCAATTTTTATGCTCCAAAGGACGGCAAGAACGAGGTAAGCCAGAACCCTCCTGGTTGTGTACACCCTACCGGTTGTTCTCTGTAACTCGCATATCGCTCATTGGAACGTACCCCAACTGGCTGACCAATCGACGGTTGCCCGCCACAAAGGCAATGAACGATTCCACTTCGCGGTTGGCTCTGCCGTTGGTATACATGTGCTCGTAAGACCAAATAGGGTATTTGCCGCTGCGCACGTTCTCGTCCGTCGGCGCAACGCGGTTGACTCGGATTTGCATAACGTCTATTCCACGCACGTAAGAGAAGGCGACGTAAGAAATGGCGCCGGGGGTTCCTTTGACGGTGGTAAGAACGGTTCCTGAGGAGTCTTCGGTAAGGCCTGCCTCATTGATTTTCGAGGCGCCCATGATCGTCTGAGTAAACACCGCGCGAGTGCCGGAACTGCGCGGTCGATTGATTACTACAATATTCTGATCCGCTCCGCCGACTTGTTTCCAGTTTGAGACCCTACCAGCGAAAATATCTCTTATTTGCTTAGCATTTAAGTGATCTGTGCCAACTGCCGGATGAGCGATAATTGCAAACCCAACGACGGCGACTCGGTGGTCCACCAACCCGGAGCCCCCCGGGGCAATGATATCGGAATCACCGATTTCGACGGATCGCGACGCCGCTTGAGTGATACCTACCCGCGAGCCGCCGCCCGAGACGTTGATCTTAACATCGGGATGTAGCCGCTGGTACTGGGTCGCCGCCTCTTTTACCAGGGGAAGCAACGCGGTGGAACCAGCAGCATTGATAGAAGTTTCTGCGCCGCACGGAATGGCGCTCAAGGAGACGAGTGTTGCCAACGCCGCCGTCGCGAAATGTTTAAGCATCAGAATGAATACTCCAATTGGGTGCGGTTGTACATGAATGTGAACGGGGATTGCGTTTGGTCGCGGATCGCCAAGCGGTGTCGCAGCGATAGACCGGAGTAGGGTTTCTTGGGATCGACCTTATCGAAAAAATATGTAACATCCAGATTGGTCTCGGCTGCTTTCGAGGTACCGGCAGGAGTGCTGTAATTATACGTAGCGCGGCTCACAATGCCGCGAAAGTGACGATTGCTCGTGTACGCCGTAGCGGCCAGTTTAAGGGCCGAGCCCGCACTGCGGCGATCGGCCATCCCTTGAGTAATTGAGGTCGTGTAAAGCGGATCCGTCGCATACGAGTCAGTGTAGGGTGAAGCGATGCCACCTCCGTAGAGATAGTTCGTCCCCGCAGGCGCGCCAGGTACGGGCGCTCCGGTCGCTGGCGTACCGCCAACCGGTAAGAATACGGATGCCGGAGTCGCTGTGACGTACGTGACAATCGGCGATGAATCGAACGATAGTGCGACGTCGACTTCTTTCGAGAAGCTTGCGCCGAGTTGAGCGCCGATGGTGTGGTTATGTATCGCGCCGACGATGGCCCTACCGGCATCGGATTCGGCGATGTATTGACCGGCCAGATACGGATTGAGCGGTGATTTAGGGGAGTAACTATATTTCGCTTCGATATGCGTCATGTTGGCAACGTCGTAGAATTCGTAGTTATATACTGACGCCGTCAAGTAGGGGCTGAATTTGCGGCTGAGGCCCAGCAGGAGGAACCCGCTGGTCGGGGTACCCGGGCCCGCGTCGGGCCGCTTACATGCCGGACCAGGAAAATTCGCGGGCGTCGGCGCCTGATTGCACAATAAGCTATTAGCATCGAACGACGAACTGGTGCGGTTCTTCCAACGCGCCATGCGCATTGCCGACGCTGTCCAGCCTGGAGCGAAGTTTATTGAGAGGGTCGCACCTTGAAACGTGACGGGGACGATGCGCGAGTCCGAGGGGTTTGCCCACGGCGTATTGATGGACTCCTTGCCGATTTGCGCCGTAATCCACTTCGTCTTGTATTGCAGATACATCTCGCCCAGTGAACTTAGTTCAAAGCCGGGCAACGTATTGTCGACGCAGGAATTGAACCCCGCAGCCTTCCCTGCGCAGGGATCGAAGCCCGGCGCATAAGCGGCGGATGGATCATTGCGACGATTGTCGTTGGCGCCAAAAGGTTCCGCGCCGAAGTACGTCGCGCCGAGGGTAAGCGGGCTATTCGGCAAGCTGTATTCCGCGTGGATTTTTCCGCCCAGATTAAACGCCGCCGCGTTTTGAGTAGCACCGCCGCGGGGATCGGCCGGCATCGTCGATGAGCGTTTGGGATAACAGCACGCGTTGCTCCGGGTGAAGTAAAAGGCCCGCAGCGTGGAATTCAGCTTCACACGGTCGATTGCTTTAGGCGTCGCTTTCGGCGGCGCAGGGGAATCGGCGGCAAGCGCAACGCTGAGGGCAGATAACATAAAAAATGCCGCGCATGCCACGGCGATCAACCGTCCGGAAAAATTCCTCAATTCAACTATCCTTTCAGATGTCCGACCACTTGGCTTTCGGCTTCAGTGTATGCGACGCACATTAAGGGTTGCTTAAAGACTGCTTAACTGCGACATTTCCATGACCTCGGCAATCGCGCAATATGTAACCCGAGTCCGAACGGTGACGAGGACGGCGGGCCGTTGCGGTCGCGCTCGAATTTTTTTGCACAGCCAGTGAATGTGCGCGTTTACGGTTCTCCGTTGCCGCCTTCGAATGTCTCGCCCCAAACGTCATCCAAAATCTGCTGCCTGCTTACGACCCGGCCCCCAATACCGCATGAGGTTATAGGAGCAAATGCGATCGGGGAGCTTGCACAAAGCAGTGTTTCAGTCGCACCTCGAGCGCATTCACAAGGGTCCGTGGTGGGTGCAACGCACCAGGCACTGGGATTTCAGCGCCGCTGTTGCGCCGCGGCTGCAGTCTTTAAACCACCTACTGTGTTTCGGAATAAAGGGCCGAACGTATCAAGAGTCGCGCACGCGTCACCTTTGAAAGCAAGCCCTGAGCAGTTCCGGGTTGAAGCTAGTCCGGCCAAGACAGTGTATAGGTCTTTTGCAACGGGGGAAATTCGCCCGCGTTCTTCGGCAAGGGAACAGCCGTGGACGTCGTTGTGAAAGTCGTCCTAATCGATCCCGATCGAACTGCATTGAAGTAGGGCAGTAATGCCGCAGAAATCATCAGTCCGCCGATAAATGCCAATCCAAACGGCATAGGTTTCGTCAAAAGCTCGCGCGCGGGTTTCCTGCTCAAGTTCGCAACGAGTAACACTCCCGCGGACATCAAGATCACGCCTATGAAATAGGCGGCCACTCCGCCCATCGGCCCCAGGGCAAACCCGATCCCGGCAACCAGTTTCACGTCCCCGTAGCCGGCCGGCTTGCCGCAAAGCAAGGCTAAGAAATAGTAGGCAGACGCAACAATTCCGCAAACTGTTCCGCCAGCAATTGACTCCTGACCTCTCCCGCCTAATATCATAATTGCTGCACAAACGAAGGCCGTGCTGATTACGGCGTCGTCCCACAAATAACCGGTATTTAGATCACTCCACGCTGACAAACCAAAACCAACTGTTGCTATCGCGGCCGACATGTTCCAGGGCGTTGGGAGGAACAGTGCAAATAGCAGCGCCACAGTCGCCACAAACGCCATAAACGCAAGCGGGACAACAAATGCGCGATGAAGCTCCACGTGCTCATTACGCCGAATGATTGCGTAGACGCAGGCCGCCCAGATTGCAACTGCAAGCACAGCGACTATGTGAAAACTAAAGGCCGTCACTTATTGAGCAATGATAACTTGAGAGGTGCTGTTAATATTCAATTGTGCGATCGGCAGGATAAGAAACGTATACGGGTATGCAACCTTGACGTTAACTGCACAGCCCGGATCTTGAAACGGCGCCGTAGGGCATTGCGGGGTCGACGCCCAGGTGGTGGTGACCGTGACCAAACTGGCGTCAGCCAAGGGAGCAAAAACGCTTTTCACATATGCTTGGACTTTAGCAGAGTCGGCTTGGCAACCAGAGTAGGTGCACTTGGATCCCCGTACCATGGCGTAGCGGCTGCCCATCCGCGCAACGTCAGAAACGAGGTGGACCGTATAAGTGGCAATGCCAAAGTCGATAATGCCGAAAATAATGAGAAAAAGCATTGTGGAGACAAATGCGAACTCAACGATGGAAGTACCCTTTTGGTGCTTTATACTTCTCAACTTGTCGCTCTAGAAATCTACCGCTACGCGTCTGGTTGTGGTCGTAGTAACGTTGAATGGGTCCGGGATTCCCGGGTAACGACCTAATGATGAGAATGCACCACTTACGGAAACCGTGACCCAGACGATGCGATGCGATAGCGAACAATCCGTAGCAAGGCAAGTAGAAGCCGAACCGTCCGCGCACTTACAAGAATGGCTGGCTACCGCGCTCAATCCGGCAATGTTTTGGCCATCTTGGCCATCGCTCAGAGCAGCGCTTTGCATGCCGGCACTGTCGTAGCTCGTGCCCAGGTTTTGGGCTCCATACTGAACGCCGCTGCGGGCAGCATTACTAACGAGAATGCTAAAGTTTGCATACCGGCCGACGTCGATTAGACCAAAAACCAGTAAGAGAAGGAGCGGAACGGTGATCGCGGCTTCGATGAGCGAAACGCCTCGCTCGTCCTTAAGCATCGAGTGCGGTGTTCTTTTTTTGCCGTTCGGCCCGCTGAAGAGTTGTTTGATGTCAGTCTCCTGTGAGCTCACTTGCAAAACCCTCGCATATCCTTAGAGTAAAGGAATATTGCGACTATCCATATAGCAGTCTATATCAAAAGCCGTTTCAGCGCCATGACAGACGTTGCGCTTTACGCGGTCTTTACACGTTGTTAACGCGGGTTTCGACACCGTTAGCGCGAATGGAGACCTCAGTATCTCTGCGCACCCCATCATAAATCTCCGATTCGCTTAGTCACACCTTCTTGAAAGACTTGTGCGTCGCTTTCCGAGTAGGTCGCAAGGGAAAAACATCATGGAATTTAGTCCTATACCAACAGGGACCGGTCCATCACAGCAGCGTGGCCAAGTTTTGCCCCTTATCGCGGTGACGATCGGCATTCTACTAATGTTCGCTGCGTTGGCGACGGATGTGGGTGCGTGGCGGTATTCTCACCGCATTCAACAGTCAGCGGTGGACAGCGCCGCCATTGCAGGGGCAAGCCAACTCGCGTTCCCGCCGGCCAGCGTGTCTGCGGCGGCCCAGCAGGATGCCACGTCAAACGGATTTACCGACGACGGCGGGGCCACGGTAGGTGTCACGGTAAACAACCCGCCTGCTACCGGTCCTTATGCTGGAAACAACGGTGCCGTCGAAGTCCTCATTAATAAAAAGCAGCCATTGTTTTTTGCCAACATCATCCCGGGGTTTGGCGCGCCCTTTGTCGGGGTCAGGGCCGTTGCGATCCTCAATAAGACGGCCCTAAATTGCATCATAGCCCTGGGTGGCAACATTGCTTTGTTAGGTGGCGGCGGAGGCGGAATAACTGCCCCGACGTGCGGAATGGCCACGAACCAAAATTTAATTGTTACCGGTAACGCCAACGTGAACGTCCTTAGCGCCTCGTACGTTGGTAATGCTCCGGGGGGCGGTACATACCCCCTGGGACAGCCGATGAAGTCGCTTCCGGTTGAAGATCCATGTAACTCAATCTCAGGGTGCGCGTATCTAAAAAAATTAACAACCGGCACGTCCTGCGTGGATACCCTGGGTGGCGTGTATCCAGCGAACCCGGTTCTGGCTCCGGGTGACTACTGCTACAATCATACTTGGAACGGCTCAGTCACGCTATCGCCAACATCCAGTAACGCACTGTTTATATTTGACAAAGGAATGCCAACGGGCAGCTTAGATGGCACCGCGGGCGTAACCATATACAATGGTGCCGGAATCAACGTCACTTGGAGCGGCAACATAAACGTGAACGTGACGGCACCCACTAGTGGCCCAACTGCCGGCATGGCGTACTATCAGCCCGCCAGTAACCCGAATGTCAGTATCGTTAAAAATGGGAAGGCGGGTGCGGTGAATTTTGCGGGTGGCTTTTACTCCCCCTCCGCCGACTTTACGTTTAACGGCGCGCTCCCTTCTATATCTTTCTTCATTGCTTCATCCATCACAATGAATGGCGGAGGTATGGGCGCGTCGGGTATCGCCGGTTCAAGCGTAGCGGGGCACGCCGTCCTCGCAGAGTGAGGCCCCAGGGGAAGTCGACCTTTTCGTAACAAGCCAAAGTGTTCGCAACGACATCGGACGCAGCTTCAGGACCGGCTGTAGTACGCCTCAAAGAATGCTGGGCCAACCCGAATGGATCCGCCCCCGCGCTAGTTTGAATGCACGTTTACGGTTTTTCTATCGATGCCGTTACGGCGTCACGCTGAAGCGCTGGATGTAGTCGCCCTGATCGGTGGCCCACACGCCCCAAATATCTCCGGTTTTGGAATCGATCGCCAGCGTGTGCACCCCGCGCGGGACGTCAATCTGTCCGGCAATCGTTGCTTTCCCAGCCGCATCTTCTCGCACGAGCGTGATCTTGCCGCTGCCTGCACATGCTGCGAGATGACGCCCGGCATCCAAATCACACTGATCGATCCTCTCGGGTACTGTCACGTTGCTCAGCAGATTTCCGCTCGAATCATACACTGACAAGATGCCGTTGAGACCGCCGACAATGATGTGCTTATAGTATGGATCGTACTGTAAGGGGTGATTGTGCTTAATTTGCGGCGTCGCAAATGACCTGCGCACGGTCAGCGTCTGCGGATCAACCACAACGACCTCGCCGCGATCGTCGATGTTTTGATATACTTCGTGCGTCTGAGGGTCCACTGCTAGATACTCGGGCTTGTGGCCCGGTAAGTCGATGCTTCCGATTTGTTTAAAAGTCTTGGCGTCCACGACGTAAATGTGCGTTCCGTTGTATTCGTCGGCGTAAATGTGTCCATTGCTTGGATCGTATGCGACGGCATCGACGGGGCCGGGTAAATCAACGCTGCGCACTTCTTTCATGTTTACCGGATCGACTTCCGAGACCGAACGCGCCAAACTGTTTCCTGTAAAAACCTGCCCCGTTTTCGGGTCAAAAGCGACTCCGGCCAACGGGCCGATGCGTACCTGTCCCACGATTTTTCCAGTGTCAGCGTTAACGATGAGCAGCGCTCGGTTTCCGCCGTGTGTCGCATAAACCCGGCGCCTTACCGGATCAACGGTGACATAATCGAACCCACCGGTAAGCGGAACAACCTGCGGTGGAGCGGCTGAAATAATCGGCATTATCGTTCCTTTCAAGTGCGCGCTATTTGCCGTGACTCGTTCCACGCCTCCCCTTGCTGCTGGCTAGCAAAAGGTTCAACCTCAATTCGTCCTTAACGTAGAGCACGTGCAATAGAACGCAGGCTTCACGCCGCTGCGTTCCCTTCTGCGAGGGTAATGCACGCTCCGGCGGCTGGGATTTAAGAGATGCAGACTGTACAGGATGCCGATGCTTTGATCGAAATGGAAAATCGCTTCGGAGCGCACAACTACAAGCCGCTTGACTTAGTCGTCGAGCGGGCTGAGGGTGTGTGGCTTTACGATGTCGAGGGTCGGCGGTTTTTGGATTGCATCAGCGCCTACTCTGCCGTCAATCAAGGTCATTGTCACCCTCGTATCCGCCGCGCGTTAATCGATCAATCGCAGCGAGCAACGCTGGTCTCTCGAGCGATGCGGAACGACCGCATGCCACTGTTCCTAAAAAGATTGACAGAGATTACCGGCTTTGAAATGGCGCTCCCCATGAACACGGGTGCAGAAGCCGTTGAAACAGCCATCAAACTAGCGCGCCGATGGGGTTACCAACGCAAAGGCATCGCCGCGAACGCGGCGGAGATCATTGTTTTTCAACGAAACTTTCACGGCCGCACTACAACGATTATCAGCGCCTCATCCGACGAACAGTACCGGAAGAATTTTGGACCCTTCTCACCCGGATTCGTACTCGTCCCGTTCGGCGATTATGATGCCTTAGAAGCAGCGGTCAACAAGAACACCTGCGCAATCCTCATTGAACCTATCCAAGGCGAGGGTGGCGTCAACGTCCCGCCCCAGGGCTTTCTGAAGCGCGCTTGGGGTCTGTGCAAAGAACATCGGGTGCTTTTTATCGCCGATGAAA
>JALZBG010000210.1 GCA_030947645.1 Vulcanimicrobiota bacterium
GTGCAAGGCGCGCCGCATTCGAGAATCTGAGCTCCCACGACGTTTCGCGTATGGCTTGCTTCACTCAAGCTCGAGCGAGGATTTGTCCATAACCACGGTGGCCGCGGACGCGATCAAAAGCGAGCAAGCTCGGGCGGCGGCTATTGACGCCATCCTCAAGGACGCTTATAGGTCGCGTTGAACCGAGAACGGCGATTCTCCGGGAAGCGTGTGGGCCAATGAGGGTCAAATAAGTCAGGGCAACTCGAGTTAGTGCGAAAAATCCAATAAGTCAAGCATTCCCGAATAGCTCAGTTGGTAGAGCAGCTGACTGTTAATCAGCGGGTCGTTGGTTCGAGTCCAACTTCGGGAGCCACTTCTACGAGGGAAAAGCCCGTAATAACGGGCTTTTTCTTAGGCACCGCGCGACAAATTTTCGAGCGTCGATTACTTCCCGGGTGCCGCATACGAGACGGTCTTCTTTGCCGCCGCATCGATCTCTTCACTCGTAAGCAGAACCGTCGTGCGGATCCGCGACAATGCACCTCCAGCCGCAACGGTCATTGCGGCCGCCGCCGCGCTCACGTTGTCCGGGACGTCGACTAAGAGCACGACGTCATCTTCGCCGAAGGCGAAATAAAACGCCTCGAGCTTACCGCCCAAACTCTCGATCATCGTCGCGAGCGCCGCCTTGCGGGCGGCGCCTCCCGCCTTGAGCACACCTTTGGCCCCTTCGGAGTTATACGATGCTTGAATCATGAATTTCGCCATAACTCGTCCCCTCCACGTGTCTTCTGCCGTGCTAACGCTTTTGCGGTAGGGAGCGCAGGTCCCTATCGATCAAAAATTGCTGGTGTACAGAAAGCCATTTATCACCCAGCATGCCACACATCGCGGATGCTCAAAGCATAAGGATAAGGTTTCACGTATTCCTACTACCGTCGCGTGATCACGTTGAGCGGCTAATACGGCATCCAATCTTCCGCTCGAATTTGTTGGGTCCCGTTGAACGGTCCGCCCCGCGCGGTGATGATTTGACCGGCGTAACGCATATGCACTGCGGTGTCGGACGCGTGCAATCGTAGGCGCGCCTAGCATCGAAAACCGCAATGCGGTGGCGGCCCCAGGCTGGCATTGGCTTGCGCTGGCAAGCGCGAAACGTTTCACGAGATGCCGCTTAGGAATCGACAGCGGCTGCGACTAGTTGGGATCGTTGTATGGAGTCGATGCCTTCAAGGAACTTTATCGCCGCGCTAACGTAGAAGTACCGTAATGGTACGACGTATGGCGATTACCGCATTGTGCGCCGCGAGCGTTTGGTCGGCAACCGGCGCGGTCTTGGCTCAGAGTCCGCCGATTATCACACCAAGTCCATTGCCGGCGGCGATCCCAGCGACACCCAGCGCGTTTCCGACGCCGGCTGCGGCAAACCCCGAGCCGCCAACCTCAAGTCCTTTGCCCACCTCGCCCACGGCGAGTCCCGCGGTCCTACCGCTCCGGGCCACGCCGGCGCAGATCAAAATCCCGTCAGGTCAATCACTTTCGATCACCGTTACGGGAGGAAGCGGCGAGATCAACGCGTCGCTCGACAACCGTGTCGCCCAAATCGCCGTCAATCAGGCGGCCAGAACGGTAACGGTAACCGCAATAATGACACGCGCGACCGCAACCTTACATATTTTCGACCAACTAGGACAAGCGGTCGATGTAGCGATTCGCGTAGCTCCTAATGCTGGAACCGTAC
Source organism: Vulcanimicrobiota bacterium (assembly GCA_030947645.1). Classification (GTDB taxonomy): domain Bacteria; phylum Vulcanimicrobiota; class Vulcanimicrobiia; order Vulcanimicrobiales; family Vulcanimicrobiaceae; genus JALZBG01. The sequence continues at coordinate 1,724 of JALZBG010000210.1, forward strand.
CGCAGAGCCTCACTATACGGTTGACCGGTGATAGTTTAGACCCGCAATTCATTGCTTCACAAGTTACGTTAAGGTTGCTGCGAGAAACCCAGGCGCAACCCGGCGTATTGCCTGCGATCACCGTGCAACCACTGGGGCAACCGCTGCTGCCGGGCGCAATCGCAAATCTCCTGGTCCCAGTGCAACTGCGGGGCGGGGATCAGTATCTCGACGTGAGCGGCGCTACCAGCGTGACGCTACAGAATGTCGGCGCGGCGCCCTTCTACCCAACCCTGCTGCATTATAGTGACGATCCCGAGCGGATTGTAAGCGACGGGGTGCTGTATCGCGCCACACTAACGGCGCAGCAGCCGATCCGACTGTACGATTATCACGAAAACGGCCCGCAATCGCGCCGGCTAGTACTCGTCTTGTCTTCCGTAGCGCCGTCTTCAGTGCACATGATTGAGTCATTCGCCGGGCCCAACATAGACGTGATGACCGTCGGCCACGTCGTTACCCGCAATTTTCTAATCTACAAGCCGCGAAACATCGGCACGATTGTCGATCTAGCAGGCAATGCTCCCATTGCATACCGGGATGTTCCTATGGCGCCTCGGGACGGCGTTGCGAGTAACCTTGATTTGCGCTTAGTTTCCGGAGGGCCGGTCACGGTAACTGTTCTAGCCGTCTCGCCCGGCATCAATCCGGCGACGCTGCTGGACGGGCCGAGGCTTACTGGCGACACGCATAACCGGCACGGCGTCTTTTCTCTCACGGGATATGGTGCGCAAGCTCTGCAGTATGAAGTTGGCGGTGCAGACGTCTCGGCCGATATTGGCGATCGGGAACCCACAGTACCAAACGTTGATTTTAGCGATAGTGGACACGACTACGGGGACTATGGCGTATTGCACCAGTTTCGGATTACCATGACCAATCCGACGGATCAACCAGCGTCCGTTTACGTATTTATGGCGCCACGCGCAGGACCGGTTCGCAGCTCGTATCTGATTGACGATGACGCGGCGCCTCTCGAACTAGGTTGCGTCCGGGCGCAAAATCCCATGGTACGTTATCTGCTGCGCAGCTATACTTTGCCGCCTCGCGAGAGCTTGCAAAGTCGCGTCCTGACGATGTCCGAAGGCGGATCCAATTATCCGATCACGATCGGGGCGAGCGCTACCGAACCGCAACCCACCGCCCCACCAATATCCGCACCGAACGGCTGTTTCCCCAAGCCTGGCCAAGAAACGCCGGCTGCAGCGACGCCATTACCGTCGGCAACGCCTTGAAAACGCTGAGCGTACTCTGCGCTTGTGTGATTCTTGGGGCGTGCGCTCGCAACGAACAAGGCGAGCGCACTCCGAGAGCGCTCCTTTCTGTGCCGCAATTAGCTGCAGGGGGACGTATCATTTTTCCTACGCGTCGCGTGGTGGCATTCTACGGTGCCGCCGGAGTTCCGGGACTGGGTGTTTTGGGCGAAAGGCCCCCGCTTCAAACAATGCCCAAACTAGTCGCTCAAGCGAGGCAGTACGAGGCTGGCAAAAAACGAGTCATACCGGCTTTTGAACTCATCGCGACCGTTGCTCAACGCGCGCCCGGCGCGGCAGGCAAGTATAGCGCTTCAACCGGCGATTCTACGCTGAATCTGTATTTGAGAGCGGCGCGCGAAATGAAGGGGCTGCTCATTCT
>JALZBG010000211.1 GCA_030947645.1 Vulcanimicrobiota bacterium
GTCGTAACGCATTTCTTTACGTCGACGATATCAACCGGACGCCACTCAATATCGGCGACGTGGAAATCACGCAGGGTCGCTCGGGTTGGACGATTGGCGAAAAGGTCAATCGGGGCGATGATGTGCTCGTGCAGATCGTCAAAGAGCCTCGGGGCCTCAAGGGCGCACGCATTAGCACCAACATTTCACTGCCCGGACGTTATTTAATCCTGATGCCGACTGGTAAGTACAGCGGTGTTTCACGCAAGATCGAGACCGCGGAAGAACGCAACCGGCTTAAGGCCGTAATGAAGCGCATCCGTCCCGAAGGAATGGCTACGGTCGTGCGTACCGCAGCCGCCGGGATCAGCGACGGTGAGCTCATCGCTGATCTGGGAGTCCTGATCCGCATGTGGCACGGCATTCTTGAAATGTACAAACGCGCCTCGTCGCCGTCGTTACTTCACAAAGACATGAATCTGGTCTATAAGGCGGCGCGCGACTTTATCACGGCTGAAGTCGACCGCGTGCTCATCGACGATGCGGAAGAATACGAAAAGGTGCGCGACTTTTTGCGCCTGCTCGGCCCACAGTATTTAGATCGCATCGAGCACTATAACGCAGGACGCTCGCTCTTCAAAGATTTCAAAGTCGATGAAGAGTTGCAAAAACTGATGCGCCCCAAAATTAATTTGCCCTCGGGTGGTTCGATCGTTATCGAATCCACCGAGGCGCTTACCGTAATCGATGTTAACAGCGGCAAGTTCACGGGTGGAAAAAATCTCGAAGACACAATCGTTCGAACGAATGTCGAGGCCGCAGCTGAAATTGCCCGTCAAGTCCGTTTACGCGATATCGGTGGAATCATCGTGTGTGATTTCATCGACATGAATACGGAGGGCAGCAGAAGCAAAGTAATCGCTACGCTTGAAGATGGATTGCGCCGGGATCGAACGCGGGCGACGATTCAATCCTTTTCCGCCCTGGGCTTACTCGAGTTCACCCGTAAACGCGTGGGCAAGGACTTATCCGGTCAGTTGCGAGGTTCGTGCCCAACCTGCGCGGGTTTAGGTAGCGTTCTTTCTCCCCAATCGGTTGCGATTGAAACGTTCCGCAAAATTCGCAGCGGTGGAAACGGATACGGAAACAAACGCCCGATCCTCGTCGATACTGCGCCAACTGTCGCCGCACAACTGGAATACTGGTACGAGGACGATTGCAAGGCGCTTTCTGCGAGTCTGGAAACGCCGATCCACGTGCGCGTTGATGCGCTTTTGCACCCGGAACGCACGAAGGTGCGCGTTGCACGCGATGGGGGCGAACCGCAAGACCTCGGGCTACGCGTGGGTGACGAACATGAAGTTGACCTATTAACCACCCGCTTGCCGAACGCGACATCGGCCCTTGCGGTGATAAACGGGCGTTTGGTCGAGGTCGAGAACGCAGCTAACGCCGCGGGTCAAACGATGCGCATCAAACTTATTGACGTCGACGAGGACAGCATTTTAGCGGAACCGCTGGGGGCGATTGCTGGACAATCTGTGGAAGGCAAACGGAGGCGGCCGCGTGGGGGTCAAGGCCGCAAACGCGTTGGTTTACCGGAGGAACAGACCGAACAGTTACGCCAACTTGCCGATGAGGCTGCTCAAAGCGGCGCCGATCGCGCATCCATTGGGATTTCGACCGCCGAGGAAGCCGAAATCGAACAGGCTATGGATAAGACCACGGTCGCTGTTGCGGCGCCCGTTACAGTGACGAGCGAAATTTCGGGACTTCCAAAACGTCGTCGTCGTCGGCGGCGCCGGCGACATAGCGCAGATTTCCCACAATTTGGCACGTCTCGAGAAAGTGCTCAGGCGCAATTGTCCGCTCCCCCCGCAATCGCTCCGGTGAATGCCGAGCAGCCGGCGGCCGCTCAGGAAGCGTTCCCGCCCGTTCCGCAGCCGGAGGGTCCCGTAGAGCGCCCCGCTCGTGAGGCGGACAGCGGACTGCAAGTCCAGGAGGAGGGGGGGCCTCGCAAACGGCGGCGCCGGCGGCGCCGGGGTCGTCCTGGCGATGCTCCGGTTGCGGACCGTCAAATCTTTAGGGTGGCCGCAGATGGCGGTGCTGAATCCACCGGGGAAGTTTCGCCGAGCGAACCTTCGCGTGCCATTGCGCCGTGGAATCGAAAGCCGGCACCTCCGGCGGTTGCGCCGCCGCCCCCGCATTTGCGGGCGCCCGAAGAGCCCGTGAAGATCACAAAGGTCGCGCGCCGCCGCCGCACCCCTGCGCCGAGCAGCGAGGTGACTGCAAACGTACAAACACCGATTGCGGCCTTACCGAGCGCTGCGTTGACGCAGCCTAAACGTGAACGATTGACTAGCGCTAAAAAAACCGTGGAGGGTGGCGCACCCAAACGGGCGAGAAAAAGCACGACCGAGGGCAAAACGCCGAAGGCCGAGGCAAAAACTAAGAAAAAAACCCCGAAGAAAACCGATGCTCCCAAGGGGCGTTTAAAAAAGGCGGCCGATTCACCGGCTAGCACGCGAAAGCGCAAGACCAGCCAGAAGTAGTTGGGAGCCGGCATCATCAAGCCGGGTCCGCCTCAGCCCTTCGAGTGCCTCAGGGTGACACGGGTTGGTGGCTTATGTGTTATACTGCGCCATTTTCGCCTGTAGCAAGACAATCGCGGCCTGCAATTGTGTATCTCGCTCGGGAATTCCGTAGCGCGGATTCTTGTTTTCTTCGGTGGTGACGTCGGGCTGGATTCCCACCGTGTTGATGTCCCTGTTGTGCGGCGTGAGGTAGCGCGCAGTTGTAATCTTTACCGCCGAACCGTCGGGAAGTGGATAAATGGTTTGTACGACGCCTTTGCCGTAGGTTTTTGTTCCGATAAGCGTGCCCACGCCGCTATCTTGAATGGCGCCCGAAGTAATCTCGGAAGCTGAAGCAGTATGGCCGTTTACTAAAACTGCGAGTGGTAATGGACTAATCGCGGTGTTTTCTGAGTCGTAGGTCATCACGTTTCCCGCGCGTGATTCTACTGAAACGATCGGGCCGTTGGCGATAAACTTTGATGAGACTTCAATCGCCGAATCTAAGTAGCCGCCACCGTTGTCGCGAAGGTCCAGCACGTACGCTCTGGCGCCTTGCGCGCTGAGCCGCTCCAGGGCGTTGGTTAATTCTCTGGCGGTCTCACGTCCGAAAACGGTAAGCTCTACGTAGCCAATTTTATTTGGTAACATTTTTTGGTAGACGCTCAGTTGGCGAATCTGCGCGCGCACGATGGCTATCACGGGCACCGAAGAGCCGTTGCGCTCCAAGGTTAAATGTACCGTCGTGCCTTCTTTCCCCCGCAGCAGGCCGCTAGCCGCCTGGATCGTCATGTTCTTAGTGGAATGACCGTCAATGAGCGAAATCACGTCATCAG